>NZ_JBIRUY010000047.1:0-48968 GCF_044335305.1 Streptomyces sp. NPDC020490
CAACGCCCACAAGGCCGGCACCGTCAAGGGCCTGTCCGCCGAGATCGGCGCCTCCGTCACCTCCGGCGCCGCCATCTGCGAGATCAAGGACTGACGTCCGCAGGGGCGTCCCGCACGCCACCCGGAGGGGGGGGGGGGGGGGGGGGGGCGGGGGCGGGGGGGGGCGGCGCCCCCCCCCCCCCCCCCCGCGACGCAGTCAACCGGTGATGGGCTCGGGGCCCGCGCCGTACATGCCGCGCACTTCCTTGCCGTCCTTCTTCTGCCGGTGGATCTTGTCGGCCTTCGTCAGCTTGGAAAGCGCGTTGTTGAGGGTCGAGCCTTCCAGTCCGGCGGCCTCACCGATGGCGTCCTTGTGCAGGTAGATCACTTCCAGTTCGAGCGGGTCGGTGTGCTCGGCGAGAACGGCCAACACCTTGTCGTCGGCGGACGGTTCACGGCCGGCAGTGACAGTGATCTCGCCGACGGACCAGTTGCCTTCCTCGTCTTCCAGGACGCAGACGAGGGCGAGCTCCTCGCGGTCGTCCCAGTTCGGCATGTCGACCGGGGCAGCGATCTGGTCGTGGTCGATGTACGGGGAGGCGTCTTCCAGAATCCAGACGCGCATCATCTCGGGGTGGCCGCCGGGCCCGGCGATGTAGCCGAGGCCGAACGTCCTACGGGGGTCGTCCTCGGGCATGTCCGGGTCGAAGATGATCCCGCGTTCCTCACGCCAGACGGCCGGGATGTCGGCGGGGTTGCAGCCCTCGAAGTGGTCGGGCAGGTCGACGAGGTTCTTTTGGCTGGAGTCGGAGCGCAGCAGGATCAGCGCGCCGCCATAGATGATGTTGTCCCGGATCGAGGAAAGTCCGCCGAGCTGGTCGAGCTGAAGAATCTGGTTGATCAGCACGAGTTGCACACCGAGGCTGCGGCCCTGTGTGGCGATGGCGTCCACGATGAACGCCGCTTCCTTCCTGTCGGGCGCCTCCTCGCCCAGGAGCCGCGACGCCTCGTCCAGAATGACGGTGACCTGGGGGCGCTCCTTCGTGGCGGCGAAGTTCTTCTGACCCTTTTCGGCGCTCTCGGCGATGCGGTGCTGAAGAAGGTTGTAGGCCACGCGGAGGGCGCCGAGGGCGCCCTTAAGGCCGGTGCCGGAGTGCGCAGCGAGCTCCTCTACGGCCGGGTTACTGGAGCCCTTGGGGTCGGCGTAGATGACGGCGTGGCCGTTGGCGTGGGCGGAGAGGGCCACGAGCTGACCGACACCGCCTTTACCGGAGCCGGTGACGCCACAGATGCAGATGTGCTGTGCGCCCAGCTTGGGGTCAGCCATCTGCACCCGGGCCGGGTGCCCGCTGATCCCCTGCCCGAGCACGACGTACCCATTCGCGTTGGTCTTCAGGACGTGCGAGCCGGGGAAGACCCGCCCCTCTTCGAGGGGGTTGGTGTGCATGATGCGGATCACGCCCTCGCGCGGGTTGAGTCGCGGCTCATACGAGATCAGCAGCGGGTTCGTCCGCAGCGCGCCGGCAAGTTCCATGCGGTCGGGTGAGGGCAGCTTGGAAATGTTCTCGTCGGCGACGACGAGCGCAGCCTTCCCTCCGGTATTGGGGTCGTCCTGAACGCCTTCGAGGTGGGTGTTCGGCATGGGGCCGCTCTTACGGGCCACGCGCAACAGCCATGCGCCCTCAAGGGTGTTGGGGTCCATCTCCGGCGGCGGCACCAGGTGCACGGTGATGAGCTTCTCGCCGGGGTGGGTGCCGGGGGTGATGGTCACCTGTTCCGCAGGGACCTCGTAGAGGGCGCCTACGGTCTCCCGGGTGACGCTGACCGGCTGGGGCATGGGAGCGCGGATGACGCCGCGCCACGAGTCGGCCGACACCCCGCGTACGGTCAGCTCCTGGTAGGGGTTGGTGCCCTCCTCGCCGCTGATGAATTCCGCCCACTTGCGGTAGATGTCGGCGACGGCGCCCGATGCCTGCACCGTCTTGGTGGCGGCCTGCGCGGAGGGAGCGGCCTTGGCCCTGCCCGGCTTCTTCGAGCTGAACACGGCGCGCAGTTTGAACGGGACCAGGGCGACGCCGCCCCACCATGCGAGGGAGACCAGCGCGGGCACCGAGGGGAAGCCGTCGAGGAAGCCGAAGGCGAGGTTGTCCGCACCGCTGCCGCCGCCGAGCGCACCGACGGCAAGGGCCGTCGCGGACGTCACCGACGACAGGAAGAGGGTGGAGCGGTGGCCGCGAATGATCTTGTTCCCGGGGAGCTGTTCCATCACCGAGTTCGGAACGCGGTTCATGTAGTTGGCGGCGGCGAAGGCCCCGGCGCCGCCGACGATCAGACCGGCGAGACCGGCCGCGCCGGAGTCGAGCAACGGGGCGCCAGCGCCGATGATGACGGGGGCCGCGGTGGTGACGTAGGCGACGCGGCGCTCGGTGGCGGTGTTCATCGGGGGTAGGGTCCTTCCTGGTTCTCAGCTGATGGGGGCCATGGGCGGGGCGCGCTGCCGGGCATTGGAAGCGCGCCCCGTTTTGTGCGTCCGGCTGCTATTCCTGCTGATACCAGCGGTGATCCGTGGCGTGGTCCGGGCTGCGGCCGACGGCCGTGTTGATGCCGTCGTGGGAGGCTTTCGCCTGGGCGTCGGCCGCATCGGCGGCCTTCCCGGTGGTGTCCGTGCTGGTCGAGTACGCCAGGATCGCTTTCGACGTCCCGTCCATGATCTTGGCCAGCTCGGCGGTTTCGGCGATGGTGGCCTGAGCGACTCCCATGCGGCCGATGGACTCGGCCACGCGCCCGGTGTCCTTCGCTGCGCTCTCCATGGCCTTGGCGCGCTGACGAACCTGTTCGCCGCCCTTGCGGACGTTCTTCGCGAGGGCCTGAACCTCGGTGCGGAGCTGCTTGTATGTGATCTTGACAGCCATTACGCGGCCTCCTTGTAGAACTCCATCTCGGCGGGCATCGTCTCGGGGCTGTCGACCACGGCTTTGTAGATCAGGCCGTCGCGCTTCTCGACGTTGGCGAGGAGCACCTTTACGGACTCGGCGGCGCGTACGGCCTGCTTGTATGCCTCCTCGGCCGCTGCTGCCTCTTGCTTGGCTGCCTCGGCCAGCCGCTGAAGCTTCGGGATCAGCTTCTCGCCGCCCTTGACGCTCTTGGCCTTCTCCACCAGGGCGAGGGCCTTGCGCGCCTGTTCCTTCTCGTAGGCCACCAGTGCCTTCAGAACCTCAGCGGCCTTGATCATCTGCGCGGAACGCGCCTTGAGTCGCCGCTCGAACGTCTTCAGGTTGCGGACCTCGCCGCGAGTCATCGAGTCGCGGGCCGCGCCGTCACCGAGGTAGACGCGCTCTTTGTCGATCCCCTTGACCGTGATCGGGACGACGGTGTTCGTGCCGCTCACCGGCTGCTGTGCTCCGTTCGTGTTGGTCTGCTGCGGGTTCTGCTGGGCGCTGGCACGTTGGGCCTTGCGGCCGGCGTGGGCCTTGTCGAGCTGGACCTTTTCCTTGGCGGCCTGTTCGGTGCCGTCGGCGTATCCGTCTCGGGTGCCGTCCACGTAGGCGCGGACCTGGGCGACGCCACGTGCGGCGCGGTGGCCGTCGCGGTATCCGGTCTCTCGGGCGGTCTGCGTGCGGGGCCGGGTCGCGGCCGGGGTGGTGTCGGCGGGCTCGGGAGACTGCTTGCCGTCCGGCTGCTGCTGTCCCGGCTGCCCCTGGGACTGGCCCTGCTCTGGATCGGTCGCGCCGGGCCGCTGGTTCTGCGGGCCGGTCGGCTTGCCGGTCTTGGGGGTGGCCTTGCTGTTCGGAGCGAGGGCTCCGCCGCCTTCGCCGTCATGAACGGTGGTGGTCCGCTGGTCGCCCTTGGCGTTCTTCGAGTCGCTCGCCGTCTTGGAGTCGCCGGAGTTCTTCGAGTCGGTCGAGGACTTCGTCGACCGGCTGTTGGTGTTCGCGTCGGTGTCGTGGTTCTTGTCGTCCTTGGACGTCGTCGCCGAGCTGTTCTTGGCCGAGCTGTTCTTGGCGTCCTTGTTCGAGGACGTCTTGTCGTCGCGGTTGGTCCTGCCCTGGTTCTGCCGGTGGTTCTTGTCGTCCCGGTTGTGGTTTGAGGCGTTCTTGTCGTCCCGGTTGCTTTTGGCCTGGTTGGCGTTGTTCACCGCGTGCGTGCGGTTGTTCGCCGACTTGACGTCCTTGTTGCCCTTGTTGTCGTTGGTGTTGGTCGTGGTGGCGCCCCCGACGCGGTTCTCACTGATCGTGTGATTCGTGCGGGTCTGCCGCGACTGCGCCTTGGCCTTCTCGACCTCCAGCGCCTTGACGGCCGTCCCGGCGCCCTTGCGCCACCGCTCGACGGCGGCGAGCAGAAAGGCGCGCATCACGCTGCCGTCTTGTGCGGTGGTGGCCTCTTCGGTCTCCGCGTACTCCCCCGAGTGATAGTCGGCGCTCGATCCGGCGGCCTCGTCGTCGGCGTCGTCGGCGGCCGGGTGGGCGGGGGCAATCGGGGTGAGGGCGGAGGCGAGGAAGCCGCGCGGCTCGTCCGCCGGCAGGGCCGGGGCCGGGGCGGGCTCCGGGCTGGTTCCCGGGGTGCCGGTGGTCTCGTCCATGAGTCGTCACTCTCGGTCGTACCTACTTACTACTTCCCGGCCGGGAGGCCCGCGCGGGCTCGCGCGGGCGCGTGAGAGGGCCTCTGACCTGGGAAGTAGTAAGTAAGTAAGTCGGTGGCTATGCCTTCTTGGCCTTCTTGGCGCCGATCACGGCGAGGACCGCGGCGCCGCCGACGATCCACAGCAGACCGTTGTTTCCGGAGTCGTCGCCGCTGTCGTGGGTGTTCAGGTCGCTGGAGCTCGCGGCGTTGGCCATGTCCGTACCGGTCTTGGTGCTGGACCAGTCGGCGCCGTCGCCGAGCTTCTGGCACTCGTCCACGACCTGAGCGCGGCTCCAGGGGCCGCCGGTCTTGCCGATCTGCGCCGAGCCGTCCTTGACGCAGTTGTTCAGCGCGGTCTGTCGGGCGGTGCTGGCTGCGGCGGCGGCCTTGCGGTCGTCGGCGTTGGCCTTGTTGATCTCCTTCATGCGCTCCAGCTCCAGCCGCTCGCGCTGAAGGGTGATCTCCTGGGCTCGGGCGTCGGCCTGGTCGGAGTCGGCGGAGTATGCGGTGTAGCCGACGAGGGTTGCGCCGAGGATGGCCGCGCCGGCAAGTCCCATGACGACCTTGCCGCGCGGGGTGAGGCCGGTCTTAGCGGCCGGGGCGCCGCCGTAGGGGGTGGGGTCGATGATCTCGACGGGCTCACTGTGGAACTGGGCTGTGAGCCGGTCGAAGGTCTCGCGCTCGTCGTCGGGGGACATCGGGGTTACTCCTTGTTGCTCAGGGCGGCGGCGGCCGACCGGGTGATGAGGTGCTCGACCTCGGCGAAGGTGCGGCCGGTCAGGTCGTTCCAGGCGAAGAACTCCATCGAGACGCCATCGGCGGCGAGGGTCTGTTGCATGTACGCGACAGCGCGGGCCCGTCCGGCGGGGGTGACGTAGCCGTGGTATTCGAGGACGGTTTGACCGCCTCGGATGCACAGGCGACCGGAGGGGCTGATGTCGAAGGACTGTCCCCATCCCCACGCCTGCAACAAGTGCTTGAGCTGGATCAGGTGGGCGGAGGGGATGAGGGGCTGGGCCATTGAGTCGTAGACCAAGCCCCAGTTGGACAGGGCGGTGCGGACGGGGCGGGGCAGGAGGGTGCGGCCCCGTCCGGGGGGCGGGGGGACGGCCAGCATCCGGCGGCGCCCCCCGATGACGACCGGTGCCGTGTGCGGCCTGACGGCCGGGGCCTCTACCCGGCCGCCGTGGTCGTTCGTGTTGGTGGTGGCCATCGTCAGATCCCCGCCCCTTCGAGGCGCTTCGGTTCACCGAAGGCGTGGCCGTTCACCCGGTGGAAGTTCCGCAGGGTCATCCCGCGGGCCGAGCCGAGCCGGTCGATCAGCTCTGCGCCCTGCTCGGCCCGGATACCGACCGCCTTGGCGAGGGTGCGCGGGCTGACCGTGCCCTCGGGTCCGATCAACCGGCCGTCGTGCTCGGCCCGCTCCTCCAGCTTCGGCAGAGCCTCGGCGGCGGCGTCGATGAGCGCGTTCCACTCGTCTTCGGTCCGCTCGATCCGGGCTCCGCCGGCAGATGTACGAGACCCCTGCTTCCCAGACGGGACGGGGAATTTCGCACCCTTGAGGGGCCTTCCCAGGACGTCTACGAGGGTCACGGTGGACGGCGCGGCGGTGACGCCCGGGATGACGAGTACGGGGCCGTCGACGTCGTCCTCGGCGGTGTTCTTGTAGGGGGCGGCGGCGAGTTCGGCAAGCGCGGTCGCGACCTCGGCGCGCTTCTCGGCGGCGTGGCCGATGACTCGCTTCGTCAGGCCGAGTCCGGCTTGGTGCTTCAGCTCCCACCACGCTTCGCGGGCCTCGCGGGGGGTCATGTCCAGTCCGTGAATGGTCTTGAGGCGCCATGAGCAGAACGCGGCGATCGGGTGGGCGATGCGGAATGCCCAGTCGGCGCGGCGCTCGTCCAGCGAGCGGCGCTTGCGCTTGGTGGCGCCGGTCTCCTTCTGAAGGGAGACGTACGACTCGACGGCCGCCACAGACAGCAGGGCGGCGAGCGCGAGCGCCCATCCGGCGACGGGGCCGAAGAGCTCGGTCCCGTGCTGGTGGTTGATGTAGGCGGCGACGGAGGCAAGGGCGAACGCGCCGGCACGGTAGCGGCCGACGGCTCCCCCCTTGAACGCGGCGTCCAAGCCGTGGATGACGAAGACCCATGCGGCGGTCTCGACGACGAGGGCGAGGGAGACACCGATCCAGCCGAGTACCTGTCCGGGGGTAGAGGCGTTGTGCAGGCCGGAGAAGTAGTCGATCTGAAGCGGCATGCTCGCGCCGACGGAGACGGCGAACGCCAGAGCGGTGATGATCAGCGACCGGCGCTTGGTCATCATCCGACCGGTTCGCTCAACGCGCTCGGCGCGGGCCCGGGAGCGGCGGCGCTTGGATGCGCCCTTGCCGTTCTCCTTCAGGGCCTGGCGCTCCAGCTTGCCGCGCAGGGCAGCGGTCTTGCGCTCCTCGCGGCCGACGACGGCACCGGACTTGGCGGCCTCGGCGGCGGCAGCGGCCTCACGGTTGACGGTGATCTGGTCGAAGGCCACCCGTGCCGCGCGGGTGCGGGGCGCAGTCGGACTCTCGGGGGTGGCGGCTTCCGGCCCGTTCACGTGCGGGCTCCCTTCGGCTGGGGCGCCCAGTCGCAGACGTACGCGAGAGCGCGGTAGAGCAGGTATCCGATGCCGCCCAGGGCGGCGAAGAACGTGACGGCGAGGACCGCCAGGACGACGACGGCGGCGCCGGTCGCCAGGACCAGAAGCGCGAGCAGGACGGCCGGAACGGTCATCAACTGGTGCGCGTCCTCGATCGCGTCGGCGACGTTGACGGCCACGGTGCGGATCTCGGCCCCGATGTGACCGAGCGTGAGGGAAGAGGCGCGGTTCACGCGGCCCACCGCCCCGTGAACATGTCGTCGGCCTCGTAGCCCTTGGCGTCGTCCTCGCGCTCGATGTCCTCGACGATTCCGGCGATCACGTCGAGGGAGGCGTCGCGGGGGATGAACCCGGCGTCGGCCATGTCGACCAGGGCGCACAGGCGGGTGTACTCGTCGAGCTCGTCGGCGTCGCCGCCAATCGGGCCGAGGACGAGGTCGACGTCGAGGCCCAGCTCGGCGGAGAGGTCGAGACGGCTCGGGACGGTACCGGCGGCGGAATTGGCCGTGCCGATTCGCAGGTTGAGCACGGTTTCAGGCATGGTGGTGCGCACGCGGATCAACTCCTCAGTAGTTGCCGCCCAGCGGCCCCATGCGTGGACGAGACGCAGCGGGGCCGCGCCCCTTTAGGGGACAGCGGGTCACGGTCCAAGGCTTCCCATTCCTAGGAATGATCGGCCCGAGAACGACCATGCCACCCACACAACCCAATGTCAACGCCATTCCTAGGAATGGGGAATGTCGGGGTGCCGGCATGTGCTCTACTGAGTGCACTAACGGGAGGAGCACAGGGGATGACCCCTAAGTGGCAGCAGCTCGCCGACGAGCTCGCCGACGAGATCCGCAGCGGGAAACGGCTGCCCGGTTCGACTCTTCCCTTCATCCCCGAACTCGTCGCCGCGGGCAGAGGCTCGAAGGCCACCATTCACCAGGCATATAAGGAGCTGGAGGCGCGGGGCCTCGTCGCCCCCCACCGCGGCCGGGGGACGATCGTCCTCGACCGTTCACAGCCACGGGTGACACTGAGCCGGTATGAGCGCACCCTCACCCCTGGGGACTTCAGCGCGTGGGAGTCGACCACGGCCGCGCAGGGTCTCGACGGGCGAACCGAGGCGGGAACGCCCCCGGTTGAAATCCTCGACGCACCGGCCGACGTCGCCGAGTTCCTCGCGCTACCCACAGGCACGCCCGCCGCCTGCCGCCGCCATCGCGCCATGATCAAAGCCGAAGTCGTCGGCCTCTGCGCAGACTGGTACCCGCTCGACATCGCACAGGCCGCCGGACTCGACCGCTCCGACCATGGAGAAGGGGGAGCCCTGGGCGCTCTGGTCGGCGCCGGCATCATCCCGGCCGAAGCCGAGGAGTTCCTCACGGCCGAGGACGCCACTCCCGAACAGGCCGCACAGCTCGGCCTAGGCGCGCGAGCCTCCGTCCTCCTGGTCGACCGCGTCACGCGCGACACGACCGGCCGAGCCGTCGAGCTCGCGCGCTTCATCGGCCCCGCCCACCGCCTGAGACTGGCGTACTCCCCCCTCCCCCTCAGCGTCACCGGCTACAGCGGCACGTGATCTCAACACGACGGCGCCCGGCCTCCCCTCGAAGGGGACGGAGGCCGGGCGCCGTCGTGTTGAGATCTGTAAGACTGCGGTCCGGCCCGTGCCGGAATCCGCCGCCGGCACGGGCCGGACCGATCAATCATCGTCGGGTGCACTGCCGACCCACGCGACAGGCTGTCCTTCCGCCGTGATCCCCCAGTGCAGTTCGGCCGACTCATGCCCTGCGGACAACACGCAGATGCGTCCCCAGCGGCCATGCTTGCCGTGACAGGTCCGGGTGAGAACGTCGATGTTGCCCTCGCGTACCGCACAGTCGTACCGATCTTGGAAGGGTTGGAGACGGCGGCGCAGTTCCGCCCCGAGGCGGGCCTCCTCCTGCCGGATCTCCTCCCCCAGACGCCGGACTTCCGGGTCAGACATGACGGCCTTGATGCGCGCCTCCGCCTCCCGCCATGTACGCAACCGAGCGTGGCGCCGGACGGCCACCGCGACGCGGGCCTCGGTCGAGTTCTCCCCCACAGGCTTGTTCCCCTCGAATCAGGGGCCGGACACGAGGGCGACGATCAGCACCTCGCGCCGGGTCTCGTCGACTCGGTACAGGACGCTGGTCCAGGCGAGGCGGCCCGCGACGGTGAGTAGAGCGGTGTAGAGGCCGCCGACGCGGTCCGGATACAACTCGCCTCGGCCGTAGGGCTCTTGGGCGAGTTCCTTCTCGAACGCGAGGACGGCGGCCCGCTCCTCGGTGGTGGCCGTGGCGAGCCCGGCGCGGCCGGTCTCGCTGTAGACGACGGACCACATCGCGCCTTGGGTCACCGGCCCGCCCCCTGGGCGCCACCGAGGATCTCCTCGGACGTGTAGCGCGGGGCGGCGGGGTCGGCACTGGCGGCAACGGCGGCGAGGATCGCCGGGTTCGTACGCATGACAAGGCGGTGCCGCCACGTACGGATGAGGGTCTCGTACTCCTCGGTGCTGCTGAGTTCGAGCTCGCCGAGCTGCTGCTCGAACTCCTCACGGTCCGCGGGCGAGGCGGCGGACAGGGCGGCGCGTAGCTGTGTGAGGGTGCGCGGTCCGCTGTGTTCGTCTGTGCGGTACGGGTCGGGCCTCTCGGCCGGGGCTGCGGTCACGTCCGGGGGCTCCTCTCGGGTACGGAGTGGTCGGCTCTAGTGAGGGCGAGGCGACGGCGGTCTTCGAGTTGAGTCCCCGCCGGCACGGCCGCGCCCGCTGTTCGTTAGGCCGCCCTAGCGGCCTTCCTTCCCTTGGACGCCGCCGCCTTCGCAGCCTCGCGCTCCTCGGCGGCCTGGTCGAGCCAACCGGGGTGTTCCTTCTCAATGAGGTCACGGAGGTACTGAGAGGCGATACCGGCCTCTCGGGCTACAGCGCTGAGATGGCCGTACTTGGTGGACGCCATAGCCTCCTTGACCGCCCGTTCGAGGAGAGGGGCCTTTGCTTTCCTCGCCGCCTCCTCGGCCGCCTCGGACGCCGCCCTCAGCTCCGCGAGCGTCCTCGTGTCTTCCGTGCCGGCGTCGGTGTCTTTGGTAGTCATACCCCGAGGATGACACGAACGCAGGTGCACTACAAGCGAGACTTGTAGTTGTGCTGCAACCGTGCAAGAGTGTGCGGTGATCGGCGCGGAACCGAGCGGACCGGTCTAGCAGTCGTTATGAGTCCAGCTCACAAATGGTGAGGTCAAAGCATGGGGAAGTTGGGGAACGCGGCCAGCACGAGCGAGGCCACGCTCAGGATTACCGTCGCCGCCCTGATGAAGGCGTGCGGCGAGAATCAGACCAAGCTCGCCCGGGGATTGCGCATCACTCAGGGGCAGGTCAGCCGGAAGCAGAACGGCAAGGCGGTGTGGTCGATGGGGGACATCGACAAACTGTCGGCGCACTACGGCGTCCCGGTCCCCGACCTGCTTTGCGGCCCGTCGCACGCCGTGAGCATGCTCTCGCCTCGCCGGTTGGCGGACATGATCGGCGGTACGCAGGAGGTCATCACGGTTTAGCCGGTGATCACAGGCTGTACGCCTATCCACCTGCGAATTACCCATCGAATTGCAAAAGCCCCGCCGGGGATCTACCGGGAGTTACCAGCTCCCGCCCGTCGAGGCTCTCGCGCCGACCCTGCTCTAGGTCTAGTGCGGAGTGTACCCAGCCCCCCGGGGGCCCCACACCGCAGTGGCCAGAAAGGCCGAATGTAATCGTGGCACCACACCGGGCTATCAGCCCTGATGAATGCGACCCCTGCATCAGAATTTTCGGGGCTCTCGGAGATCACCAATTGGCCGACCCTGAGACATGGCTCACAACGGTAGAGCTCGGAAAACTGGTCGGCCTGAAGAAGAGGGCGACTCAGTACCACCTTGCCCACCTGTACGAGCACGGCCGTATCGACGAGGACCAGCGCACTCCCCTGAAGAGCGGGATCGGTCAGCCACTGTTGCCGGGCGCGCGTGAGTGGGCCCGGAACGTCATTGCCCCCGACCCGACGTGCGCAAAGTGCCTGATCGCTCTTGCCGGTATCGGGTGGGAAGGACAGGTCAGCCAAGAGGAGTTGGCCAAGCTCGCGGGGGTCAGCCTGCGCACGATCGAGCGTCACCGGCCGCACCTGGTGGCCGCGGACCTCGTCACCTTCCGCCCGGTGACCGTGCGGGCCTCGGGGACGTCCGGGTACGTCACCGGCCGCCGCCCCGACCGGTTCACTCTGATGTCCGGGCTCGCCGCGGCCAGGCTCGAAGGCGCGGCATGGGACGAGGCGCCGGCACGGGCCGAGGCCGTGATCAACCGCGTCCGGTGGTTCGTCGGTACGACCGCCGAGGAGCGGGACAACGGCATCAAGTCGGTGACGTGGTGCCTGCGCAACGGGTGGCCGGAGGAGGCCCTCCTCCGCGCGCTGGACTCGTCCGAGAACCGGCAGGCGTACCGGCCGGGCGGCTATCTGTCCAAGCTGCTGCGGAAGTTGCCGGTGTCGTACGTCGTCCCGGCGCAGCAGTCGCACCGCGGGGAGTTCCCGGAACGGCGGATCGACTGCCCGGTCTGTGACACGCCGTTCAAGACCCGGTTGCCCGGCAACGTGCTGTGCGGCGGTGCCATCTGCCTTACACCGGAAAGGGCCGTGATCCCGCCCGGCTCGACCGTTTACAAGATCGCCTGAGAGGAGCCTGACCATGGGCAAGGTTGTTGATGCGCTGCGGGCTCGGCTTCAGACTCGGGATCTGCCGAAGACACCGCGGGGGCTGTTCAACGCTCTGATGCGGCGGGAGAAGGGCAACACACAGCGGGTGGCCGATCGTCTCGGCGTCTCGCGGCGACAGGTCCAGCGGATCGTCAAGGGTGATCGGGACATCCGCAAGAGCAAGCCGGAGACGCTCGACGCTCTCCGCCGTGAGGTGTCGAAGGATCATCAGCCGCGCGTCACTGCGAAGGGGATCAAGGACGCCAAGCGCCGCGGCCTGACGATCGAGACACGCGCGAGCTTCGGTTTCCACGCCGCGGCGGGGTCGACGGATGACGCACGGATGAGGCGTCTCACCGAGGACGTCCCCGAGGAGCTCCTCGACGACCTGTTCGAGGCCCTGCGCAACGGGGACGAGGAGAAGGCGCAGGAGATCGCGGGCGAGGCCCTCGCCAGGGAGTATTTCCGCGACGGCGGGACCCGGGCGGACGGGCTCGACGTGACGTTCTCCGACATTGATTACATCGACTTCCACTGAGCGAGGACGCCATGACTGAGGTTTCGTACACCGCGCCCCTGGCCGTCCTCGAAGCGGTCGGCAACGGACTGCGCGCCAGCCTTCCCAACGGACAGTTCGTCGATGTGCCGGCGGACGTCACCGATCTTGCAACGGCCGCCGAGTGGGCCCTCGCGTACGGCCTGGGCGCCCCTGGTCTGTCCAAGTACGACGAGCCCTCCGGCCCGCTCCTGGTGCTGGACGAGTCCGCGGCCGGGGCCCTCGGTCTGCCGCTCCAGCTCAACGACCGCCGGAACCTTCGGGTGACCGACGACCACCCCGCGGTCAAGGCCGTGGACGCGGCGGGGTGGACCCTGAGCCGCGCCGGGCTGGGGGCCTGGTCTTTCCTGTTCAAGGACCGCGCCGAGGTGCGCGTCGCCGTCATCCCGTGGGGGGCCTTCTCTGATCATCTGCGATGGGGCGGGCTCGCCGAGGTGGCCACCAACCCGGGCGCGCTCGCGTACGCCCTCGGCGTGTACGCCGAGCGGGTCATCAGCCCGACCGGCTCGACCGCCGGTTGTGGTATCGCCCTGATGACCGCGCTCCGGCCCCCGACGCGTGTGCAGTTCGACCGGGGCACCGGGAAGATGCGGCGGGTGCCGGTCGAGGGGTCCCTCTTCAAGCCGGTCGACCCGGCCCCGCCGGAGGCGCCGGACGATCACCCCGTCGCCGCCGAGCGGACGAGGGACCAGCGCACCCCCGAACACATCATGTTCGAGGAGGCCCTCGCTTGGTACCGCAAGCCGACCGAGGCCGAGGCCCGCATGCCGTACGTCGTGGGGCTCGACATCAATACGGCGTTCCTCGCCGCCGCAAACCGCCTCCTCGTCGGCCTCGGCGAGGCCCGCTACACCGACGGCCCTGTCTTCGACAAGAAGGTTCCGGGTGCGTGGCTGGTCGACCTGTCCGGCGCTGTGCTGCGTACGAAGAACCCGGTCACGAAGGAGTGGGTCGAGCTGCCGGCGGACTTCCCGTCGCCGTTCACTCCGAACGGGCAAGCGCCGACCGGCCCGGCCTGGTACACGACGCAGACCCTCGCGTACGCGGTCGAGCTCGGGGTCGAGGTGCGCCCCACCGCGGCGTGGCTGCGGGATGAGCCCTCGGGCTATTTCGATCTCTGGTACGGCCGCCTGCGCTCGGCGTACATGGACACGCTCGCCGACCTGGGCATCACCGAGGACATGGACGAGGAGTCGTTCCTCACGGCCATGGCGACGGTCAAGCAGCGGGACCCGGAGGCCGTCGCCGTCCTCGCGGCCATCAAGCAGACCGCCAAGGGCGGCATTGGCAAGATGCGCGAGAAGCCGCAGGGCAAGCGCGCCAGTAAGAACGCTCCGTGGCCGGCGCTCAAGCGGCCGACGTGGCGTTCCGACATGCGCGCGGCGATCGTCGCGGCGTCCAGGGTCGGCGCACACCGCAAGGCCGTGAAGACGTGGGTCACCACGGGGGCCGTGCCGCTCGCGTGGCTGGCGGACTGTGTCGTCTACGCGTCCGCCCACCCGACGGCCCGCGCGGTGGTGCCGCGCAAGCCGGACGGCTCCCCGATGCCGGGCGGGTTCCGGCTCGGCCCGAACCCCGGCTACTGCAAGGAGGAGGGCGTACAGAGCATGGCGTGGTACCTCGAAACGGGAGGTGCCGGGGACAACCCGGCGAGGTTCATCAAGGGTGGCGACGCCGTCCGGGATGGCGAGTGATGACGGGTCGGCAGATGGCGAACCGCAAGGCCGCGATTGGGTGGGGGATGCCCCAAGCTCCCCCCGAAGGAAGGGAATACTCGCCCCGTGGACTTTGAGACACGCATGTACCGCAGGTTCGTCGCCGTGCTGGTCGCCGGCGCGTTTACCGGCATCGCGGCCGGGGCCCTAGCCGCCTGGCTACTCGGCATCGAGTTCCCCGGGGGCGGCGCCTTGTGGTTCTACGTGGGCGGCGGCCTGCTGGGCGTCCTCATCGCCGCCGTGTACGGCTGGCGCACCTTCGAGAACGTGTGAAGCGGGCCCGACCCCCTAAAAAGGAGCCCCGGCATCTGCCGGGGCTCCTTCGTGTTCTCCACCGTGCGCCACGCGGGACGCGCGGGCCCGGTCGCGCTGCGCTTCCGGGCCCCGGTGGTTCAAAGCTTTCTGCGCAGCGTCTCGCCGGACGGCGCGGGTGTCCATCCCTCACACGAGCGACCGTGGCTGAGTACCCGAGTTGGCGCGCCGAGCGGCCTCGCCTTTCATTCCCCCGCAGACGGAGGCCGGTCCTTCCACACTTCGCGGTGGACCTCCCTCAACTTCAGGACAGAGACATACCCGAGGGCCATACCAAGGTCTGCCTGTGCCCGTTCAACGGGAGGCAGGAGGCCCGATTTACGCTGCCCAACGGCCTCGTAGAGCAGGTGTACGGCGGCGTTGGACGCGTAGAAAGCCGCTTCCACGCGGGCCCCGCCCGGTGGGTCTGCCGAGTTCGCCGAAGGGAGCCCAGGCACTCGCTCGTCATGGTCGGTCGGTCCTCGCTCGATGAGCAGACCGAGCGCCGACCGTGCTTCCCGGAGTTTGCCGATGGCGTGCTCATACAAGGCCATCGCGTGCTCGTCATCCGGAGGGAACCCCTGGTCGGCTGAGCCGTCGTGATCGTAAGCCATCGCATCTCCCCTGATCGGCTGTCTTCCATGGTGGTTTGCCCGAGGCGGTGTTGCTGCTGAACCGGCGGAACTTCCTCCGTGTGGGGCCCGGTTGTGCTCAGCTCGCCAACTCGGATGCCCAGTCACAACAATCCGAGTTTCAGCACAACTCACAGTTGAACTTGCAGTTGACTTACAGCCGTGGAAAGGTGGGCGGGCAGCACCCCACCGAGACAGGAAGAGCGCCGATGCCCACGGAGTACGTCACCCGGACCCGGATCGCCGTCGACCACCACGGCCGCGGTGAGGCCGCCCTCGAATTCGCCGCCTCGGCCGGGAAGGGGAAGGCTCGCGCCTCCGCCGTCTGGCGGCTCGCCGTCATCTACAAGGTGAGTGCTCACCACCCCCGGCGGGTCCGGCACTACAACCCGGCGGGTCTGGACGCTCCTCTCCCGACGGCTGACGAACTGCGCCTCGAACTGTCCGGCGACCCCGAGCGCATCGCCCGACTGCTGTCCGCGGCCCCGCGCTACCTCGCCCGCGTCGAGGCCCTCGCGACCAAGGCGGCCCGGAGCTACGGCCATTGGACGCGCAGCGCGGCGGGCGAGTCCGCGCTCGAATACACCGATGCCGGCGGGCGCCGCGGGTACGCCGCACGCTTCCGCGCCGAGGCGGTTCGCGGCGTCGCCGACTATCTCGGCATCACGACCCTGCCGCCCTGCGAGCTCGACCCGTCGCTTCCGCTGTGGGACCAGGCGCACCGTGTTGCCTATGACCTCGTCAAGGCCGAGGAGCCGGTGAAGCTCGCCGAGCTGCACGACGAGGCCGAGGTCGAGGAGCTCCTCGCCGCCGCGGACCGCACTCCCGGCCCGGCCGCCATGGCGTACGAGCGCGAACTCGCCGAGCTGCACGCCGCCGAGCGACGCCGCTCCGCCCGCCTGTTCGCCGCCCTCGACGGCGAGGAGCTCCCGGCCGACGAGGAGCCGGTCGAGGAGGCCGCGGCCGAGGACGTCGTCGAGGACCAGGAGGAGGAGCTCCCCCTCGTCCCACTCACCCGGGTACAGCGCCGTTGGCTGCACACCGCCGCCGCGCACCCGGCCGGGCACTTCCCGAACGGCTGCAACCTGCGGACCCTCGCGGCCCTTGAGGCGGCCGGATACGTCGAGTGGGCGCCGCCGTACAACCACGGCCGCCGCCTGCGGATCGCCGACTCGTACAAGCCGAACCCGGGCGAGGTCCGACTCACCGCGGCGGGCCGCCGCCGGGCGGCGCGCGAGGAGCGCGAGCGCGTCGTGATCGTGGCGTGCGGGGGTCGTAAGGCGGTGTACGACAGCGGGATTCACAAGGGGAAGCCGGTCATCGGCGCGCGGGCCGGTGAGCTCTACGTCGGGAGCTACCACCGCGCGATGCGGCGGGCGGCCGACGTCCTCACCCGCGGCGGCCGGGGCGGACGCGTGCTCATCCTGTCGGCTAAGTGGGGGCTGGTCGAACTTGACCGGCACACCCTGAACTACGACCTCAAGGCCGGTGACCCGGGCACGGTCGACGGCGAGACGCTTCGGCAGCAGGCTCACGAGCTGGGGATCGCGGGCGCGGCCGTGACGGTCCTCGGCGGGCGGGCGTATGTGTCTCTGGCCGGGGAGGTCTGGTCGGACTTCGAGGTACCCCTCGACGGGACGCGCGGCATCGGGGACCAGCTCGCGCGTCTCGCCGACATCTACTCCCCGGCCCGCCGTACGGTCGAGGAGTTCGTCGAGGACCAGGCGGCGGAGGAGTTCGCGGCCGTCGAGGAGCCGGTCGAGGAGGCCGCGGCCGAGGACGTCGTCGAGGACCAGGCGGCGGCCGAGGAGCTCACCGAGCCCGTCCTCGGGGTGCCGGCGGCGACGCGCGCGGCCGAGCTCGGCGCCGTCCGGTCCGGGCGCCGGAGCTGTGGCGGACGGTTGTCGCGCGGGTTGTCGCGTGGCCCCCTGTCGTGTGGTGTGACCTGCGGCGACTCCCCTACTCCCCCGGTGCTGCGGCGGACACGACAGCAGCCGGAATCGCCAAGTCACCCGTACCGGTGGACTACCGCGCGGCGCGGCCCCGAGCTCCCGGTGATCGGGCACCGTGAGCGCGTGCGCCCCCTGATCTCCGTCACCGTCGCCGCTGCCCTCGCTCTGTTCGCCACCGGGTGCGTGTCCGTCCCGGCGGCCGACAGCAAGCCGCAGGCTCCGCACCACCGGCCCGCGGCGCCCGCCCCGGCCTCGCTGCCGAGCCCTGCCGAAGCCAGTCAGGCCCCGGCCCGCGCGGCGCTCACGCGCACGGGCCCGGCGCCGTCGTCCTCCGCCCCGCGTCGGCGGGGTTCTGCCCCCGCGGTCGAGGCTCCCGCTCCGGCTGCCCGCCGCGCGGTTCCGCCGCCGCGCGCTCAGGCGCCGGCACCGAGGCGTCACGTCCGACCGACTCCGTCACGGGCTGCTCGTCCGGCACCAGTCCGGCCGTCGTCTCGTCGTGCTGTGTCGCGTCCGGCGCACCGGTCGCCGACGTCGTCCGGGTACGACATGCGTGCGGTGTGCCGGGCGGCGCAGGGGGTCACCTCGCCGTCGCTCGTCGAGCTGTGCCGCAGCGCCTACGGACGGTAGGAGCTCGCGGCGGGGCAGGGGGAGAAGGCGTCAATGTGGGTACGACGAGGGGCCAAGCGGTGATTGGACCATGGCCGCCCCAGTATCGTGCGGCTCATGTTCATTGCCACCATCTCCCCCCGCTCGACGGGAAAGACGACGATCATGGCGTGGCTGCTGCATGCGCTCCATGAACGCGGCTACGCCGTCACCGGGTTCGACGCCGACGAATCCGAGCAGTTGTACCGCTGGTGGGAGGCAAGCCCGGACGGTAGCTATCCGTTCGAGCTTCACCGTCTCGCCAACGGCCGGTTCCATGAGGAAGCCCCGAGGCTGCTGCCCGACGGGCACATTGGCGGCGTCGACTGCGGCCACTTGGAGAATCACGCCGGGATCGGCTGGAGCGTCCTTCGTATCGCGGACCTCGCCATCGTCGCGTGCGCTGCGACCAACAGCGATGTCGAGCGCATGGAAGAGCTCCCGATGGACCACTTCATCGACCAAGTCATTCCGAAGCGTGCAGACAAGAAGCGGCCCAACACGTGGGTGTTGCTGTGCCGCGTCCAGCCGGGTAGCACCGTGCAGCCGAAGGGCATCCGCAACGGCCTGAAGGCTGACGGGTGGAACGTCTTCACGACCATGATCCCGGGGACTCAGTTGTACGCGAGCACAGCTGAGGGAGTACCGATCAAGGCGGCCGGGTCGGCGTTCGACGAGCTCGTGACGGAGATGGAAACGCGGGGACTGATCAGCAAGTGAGCCCGACGGTAGATCCTGAAGAGCTGCGGCGGCGGCGGCAGCAGCGGCGCGGAGGCGGCCGGAACGGCGGCCGGGGCCGTGATGCGGAAGGTACCGGGGACGGCACTTCCGGGACTGTCGAGGCGGGCGGAGAGCTGGTGTTCGCTCAGGGGCGCCCACAGCCGATGTTGAGGGCCGAGGATCTCCCGGACCCCATCGACGCGCCCGAGGCGCAAGGCCCCCTCAGCAGTGACGAGGCAGAGCGGTGGGAGCTGTGCAAGCGCAGCTTTGAGCAGTACCAACAGGCTTGGTGGGTGGCAGCCAAGGCGTTGGACATCTCGCTCCGGGGGCGGCTGTGGCGTGCCGAGTACGACACGGCCGAGGCGTTCATCGGTGATGTGGCCGGCATGTCGACGTCGAACGCTTACCGTCAGATCGCGGGCGCCGAGGTGGCGGCGGTACTGGCCTCTCCCCCGAAATTCGAACTTGAATCGAACGATCTGTCCCGCATGCGGGACTCGGCGGAAGTGCGGGACTCCGAGCCCGAACAGGAACCCGAGCCCGAACCCGGTCCCGAGCCTCTCGTGATCAGCCAACGGGCGGCCGAGGCCCTCACCCGTGTGCAGAAGGACTACGGCGCCGAGGCGGCGGCCGACACGTACCGCACGGTTGCCGAAGTGACCGGTAAGGACAAGGTCAGCCAGAAGACCATCACCGGCATCGTGCAGCAGCTTCCCCGGAAGGAAGACGCGGAGCTGAGCGGGGACGAGCTCAAGGAGCGCGTCCGCACCCTGGCCGTAGAGCAGATCGAGAAGGAGGCCGCTGAGAAGAAGGCCGCTACCGATCCGGTCGAGGTGTTCCGTAAGTACGTGGCCGTCGTGGAGGCGTTCGCCGAGAAGACCCGCGGAATGTCGGCGGCCTACGAGAAGGCCGCGGGCGCCGACAAGGCCAAGGCGGATGAGATCGCCAAACAGGTGCGGGACCACATGGCGCGTGCGGCGGACAACTTCCCGGACGTGTAGGAGACAGCCGCGGCCGAGGGCCCGTGTACCGCGAAGCACTCGCGGAACGCGGGCCTTCGGCGTTCGAGCGGGCACCCCGCCGGAAATCCGTGATCACGATCCGGCGTGCCCGACGGATACTTGCATGATGATGAGCGCGGTACGGGGGGGTGTCTGATGACTGACCAGACGTCGCATGTCGAGTTGGCCGAGCACATGGACCAGGAGGAGGCGGCCCCCGAGGGCCGTTGGATGCCCCTCGCCGAGTGCGCTCTCAACCCCCGCAACCCCCGGGACAACGGGCTCCCCGACGATCTGTCCGACCTCGAAGGCATCGCGGAGCGACAGCTCCAAAGCTGTCTTGCCATCACGGTTGGCGCCTATCTGCACCTGTGGCCGGCAGACCGGCAGCACTTCGACGCCGAGGCCAACGTCGTGATCATCAACGGCAACCGGCGCCGCCGCGCGGCCGAGAAGTACGGGCGCAGCAACCTGTACGTCGTCACTGACGACACGATCGCGACGAGCCGCGCGGATGTGATGAGGGCGGCGTACGACGAGAACACGAAGCGGCGGGACTTCGACCCGATCGAGGAGGCCCTCGCCGTCGTGGGGATCGTGGCGGAGTACGAGACCGCCAAGGAGGCCGCGGCGGCACAGGGGTGGTCTCAGCCGTGGATCTCGCACCGAAAGAACCTCCTCAAGATCCACCCCGTACTACAGGAGGAGGTACGGGCCAGGGCCCGCGGCGAGGAGGGCCTTTCGATCAACGTCGCTCGGCGCCTCGGCTCCGTGAAGGGGATCAGCGACATGGGGCTCGGCGAGCAGCGCCAGGCCCTCGCCGAACTCCTGCGCGGCGACGACAAGGCGAGCCAGGAACGGAAGGCCGTCCGGCGCAGGGCCCGCGAGGAATCCGACGCGCCCGCCCCGGCCCCGGAACCGACCCCGGAGCCACGCCCGCAGTCTTCCGGGCCGACACCGGCCGAGCCCTCGGAGGCACCCGCCGGGGCCGGTGACTCCTCGTCGGCAGACCCTGGATTTTCCGCGGAAAACTCGAACGGGGTGGTAGTGCCTGAGCAGCGGGCCGCCGTCGCCGAGACGGCGCCGGCACCCGCGGAGGCCGAGGAGGAGACCGCGGCCGAGGAGGGGGCGGGCGCCGGGCAGCGCGAGCCCGAGGTGTCGCCTCCCGCGGGCGTGCCGATCACGACCTATGTCCCGGCCCCGGTGGCGGCCATCTTCAAGCAGGTGGCCGATCACCTCTCGCACGGCCACCGGGTGCCGGTCGCGGTGGCGGACGTCGTCGGCCTGGTCGTGGAGTACGCGGCGCGCAACGGCGTGCCCCCTCTCCCGATTCTGTCCAGCCGGATCGAAGGCCGCTACGGCGAACAGCTCGGCGACGGGGGCGCACGGTTCACGTGGCGGCCCGCCGGGGCGAGGAGCATCCGGACGGCCGAGCGGCAACTCAAGGGACATCCGTCGTCCGGTCTCGTCAATCCGCTGTGCGCGGCGCCGATCCGCGCGAACGGCCAGCCGTGCGACAGGCCCGTGATCTGGAAGGTTCAGGACCCCGAGCGCGGCACCTTCTACTACTGCGACGCCGACCTTCCCGCCGAGGACGTCCCGCCCGGCGTCTGGCGCGGTTAGCGTCTCGCGTCGGCAACCGGCCCCGGAACCCTTCGGAGTTTCGGGGCCGCGCCGTGCGGTCGCTCGTCGAGGTGATCACTCCGGGCGGCGCGTGACTCGGCTCGGGGGAGAGTGGTTGGCCGGGCATGCGATCCACGAACACTCACCCTCGCGTCCGCCGAGCTGCGGCCGTCGCCGTTGCTGTCCTCGGCGCCGCGCTGATCACCGCGCCTGCCACGTCCACGGCCGCCGCGTCGTCGCCCTGCACGTCCAAGTGGACGGCGGTCCAACGCATCGCCGTGCGCAAACCGGCGTGGAACGAGGGCGCAGTCGCGACGACGCACTCACCGATCGTGCGGCATCTGCGCCGGGGCGAGACCGTGACGTCGTGCATCGTCGCGGTGGGCCGCGGCGGGTGGTCGGAGTACCACGAGTGCGGCGGGGGCTCTCTGTGGCGGATCGTCCCCGGCGGGCAGGTGCCGGCGGGATGCCTCACGCGCTCCGCCAAGAGCTGACCCTCGTCCGCATCCAGACAGGGGGGGGGGGGGGGGGGGGGGGGGGGCGGGGGCGCGGCCGGGCGGGGGGGGGGGGGCGCCCCGCCCCCGCGCCCGCCGCCCCCGCCCCCCCCCCCCCCCCCCCCCCCCCCCCCCCCCCCCCCCCCCGCCCCCCCCCCCCGCCCCCCCCCCCCCCCCCCCCCCCCCCTCCGCCGTCTCACCGCACGACGGACACGACCGGCCTGCGGCCCGGCGCGTGACGCCTGTCGCCCGCCCCGTCTCCCCCTCAGCACCGGGCGGGGCTGACGTCCCGGCGGCAGGGCGTCATCGTCCCCGGGGTGAGCGCTGCCGCGCGGTGCGTGCCCTGGTGGGGGCGTCCGCCACGTCGCCGGGACCGGCCCGCGCACCCCGACCGGCGACGGGAGGCCCGACGGAGGCTGGGCGGACTGGGGGCGTGAACCAGACGCAGGCGCGGACCAGAGGCGGCGGACCGGCCGCTCGCCGGGACTCGCGTTGCGGCCCCGCGATGGGGCGCGAGCGACGCCCATCGGCCCGGAGTGCGTGCGGTGTCAGCACGGTTGCATCCCGAGTGGACTGCGGCCCGCTGGGCGCGGGCGGACCACGCAGGCCCGACGTGAGCGCCCGGACCCCACTGGCCCGAAGTGAGCACGCACGGACCCACTGACCCGGAGTCAACACGTACGGACCCCACTGGCCCGAAGTGAGCACGCACGGACCCACTGACCCGGAGTGAACACGTACGGACCCCGCTGACCCGGCGTAAGCGGATCACCCTCGCGCTGCCCCGCAGTCGGCGCGGGCGATCCCGCGGGGACTGCGGCCCGTGGTGGGGCACGGGCCGGCCCGGCGCCCGCAGGGCCGAGGTGAGTGCGGCAGTCTCGCGGGTCCGGAGGTGGCGCCGCGGCCCCGCGGGTCGGCTACCGGCGGCGCAGGTCCGCGACGCGGCCGCGTTCCGTGCCGGGGGGCGTGTCACCGAGCGCGGCGGCCGTCCGGAGGCCGTTGCCGGGGACCTGGCCGCGGCGCGGGCCGGGGAGCGACACGTCCCGGCGCGGCCTGCGTGGGGGGACCGCATCACTCCCCGAGCCCGACGAGGCCCCGGCCACGGCGATCTGGACGCCCTGGTCGGCGAGGGCCTGCAGTTCGGTGGCCGCGCGGTCGTCGTGCGGCGGCGGCTCGTCCGTCACGAGGCGGGTGATCACGTCCGTCGGCACGGTCTGGAACATGGTGTCGGTGCCGAGCTTGGTGTGGTCGGCGAGGACGAAGACCTCCGCGGCCGCCTGGACGAGCGCGCGGTCGACCGACGCCGACAGCATGTTGGACGTGGACAGCCCGCGCTCGGCGGTCAGACCGCTCCCGGACAGGAAGGCCCGCGACACGCGCAGCCCCTGCAGGGACTGCTCGGCGCCGCTGCCGACCAGGGCGTAGTTGGAGCCGCGCAGGGTGCCGCCGGTCATCACGACCTCCACCCGGTTGGCGTGGGCCAGCGCCTGGGCCACCAGCAGGGAGTTGGTGACGACGGTCAGCCCGGGCACCCGGGCGAGCCGGCGCGCCAGCTCCTGTGTGGTGGTGCCCGCCCCGACGACGATCGCCTCGCCCTCCTCCACGAAGTTGGCGGCGAGGTCGGCGATGGCCGTCTTCTCGGCGGTCGCGAGATGTGACTTCTGCGGAAAGCCGGACTCCCGCGTGAACCCGCCCGGCAATACCGCACCGCCGTGCCGGCGGTCGAGGAGTCCTTCTGCCTCCAGCGCGCGCACGTCCCGCCGTACGGTCACTTCGGAGGTCTGGACGACGCGGGCGAGCTCACGGAGCGACACAGCCCCGTTCGCGCGCACCATTTCGAGGATCAATTGGCGACGTTCTGCAGCGAACACGAAACTGACAGTAACCCCAACGACCGTCTGCTTTCAGCAGTTTGCGCCGAATAGCAGAAGTTGTTCGCACAGCGGGGCAGCAAGTGGTATAAGGCCATAACGGCCCCGCCCATGCCGGCCGCATGCCCGGCAACTCCCCGTGATCAGCGGGGAAACCGGATCCGGCGGCTCAGATCCCGCCGCTCGTCTTGCGCGTGTGCAGCTGCCGTGCGACCTCCGCGATCGAGCCCGAAAGGGAGGGGTACACGGTGAAGGCGTTCGCGATCTGTTCGACCGTCAGATTGTTGTCCACGGCGATCGAGATCGGATGGATCAGTTCCGAAGCGCGCGGGGCCACGACCACGCCGCCCACGACGATCCCGGTGCCCGGCCGGCAGAAGATCTTGACGAAGCCGTCCCGGATGCCCTGCATCTTCGCCCGGGGGTTGCGCAGCAGCGGCAGCTTGACCGCCCGCGCGTCGATCTTCCCCGCGTCCACGTCGGCCTGGCTGTAGCCGACGGTGGCGATCTCGGGGTCGGTGAAGACGTTCGAGGAGACCGTCTTGAGGTTGAGCGGGGCCACCGAGTCGCCGAGGAAGTGGTACATGGCGATGCGGCCCTGCATGGCCGCGACCGAGGCGAGCGCGAAGACGCCGGTCACGTCACCGGCGGCGTACACGCCCGGCGCGGACGTGCGCGAGACCTTGTCGGTCCAGATGTGCCCGGACTCGCGCAGCCGGACGCCCGCCTCCTCCAGCCCGAGGCCCGCGCTGTTGGGGACGGCGCCGACGGCCATGAGGCAGTGCGAGCCGGTGATGACCCGCCCGTCGGCGAGGGTGACCTCGACCCGGTCGCCGACCCGCTTGGCGGCGGCGGCGCGCGAGCGGGCCATGACGTTCATGCCGCGGCGGCGGAAGACGTCCTCCAGGACGGCGGCGGCGTCCGGGTCCTCGCCGGGCAGCACCCGGTCGCGGGAGGAGACCAGGGTGACCTTGGAGCCGAGGGCCTGGTAGGCGCCGGCGAACTCGGCGCCGGTGACACCGGAGCCGACCACGATGAGTTCCTCGGGCAGCTCGGTCAGGTCGTAGACCTGGGTCCAGTTGAGGATGCGCTCGCCGTCGGGCCGGGCGTCGGGCAGCTCGCGCGGGTGACCGCCGGTGGCGATGAGCACGGCGTCGGCGGTGAGGGTCTCCTCCGTGCCGTCGGCCGCGGTGACCACGACCTTGCGGGAGCCGTCGAGAGCCTGCATGCCCTCCAGCCGGCCCCGGCCGCGCAGCACCCGGGCGCCGGCCCGGGTGACGGAGGCGGTGATGTCGTGCGACTGCGCGAGGGCGAGCCGCTTGACACGCCGGTTGACCTTGCCGAGGTCGACGCCGACGACCCGGGCCGCCTGCTCCAGGGGCGGGGTGTCGTCGGCGACGATGATGCCGAGCTCCTCGTAGGAGGAGTCGAAGGTGGTCATCACCTCGGCCGTGGCGATGAGGGTCTTCGAGGGCACGCAGTCGGTCAGCACCGACGCACCGCCCAGTCCGTCGCAGTCGACGACGGTCACCTCCGCGCCGAGCTGAGCGGCCACCAGCGCCGCTTCGTATCCGCCGGGTCCGCCACCGATGATCACGATCCGAGTCACGTACTCCATTGTCCCGCACGGCGGGAGATGCTCCCGCCCGGGGCGGCGGGAAGCCGTGACGCGCAGGTGGCACGTCCCGCGCCGGGGGGCTCTCGTTGCCTCGGGGACGTCGTGTCGCCCCGGGGACGCCGGGGGCGGGCGGGCCGCTGCCGTACCCTTCACGCATGTCGCTCTACGCCGCGTACGCCGGCAACCTCGACGCGCGGCTGATGACCCGCCGTGCCCCGCACTCGCCGCTGCGCGCCACCGGCTGGCTGAACGGGTGGCGGCTGACCTTCGGGGGCGAGCACATGGGCTGGGAAGGGGCGCTGGCGACGATCGCCGAGGCGCCGGGCTCCCAGGTCTTCGTCGCGCTGTACGACGTCGCGCCGCTCGACGAGGAGTCCATGGACCGCTGGGAGGGCGTCGGGCTCGGCATCTACCGCCGGATGCGGGTGCGGGTGCACACGCTCGAGGGCGAGGAGGCGGCCTGGGTGTACGTCCTCAACGGCTACGAGGGCGGCCTGCCCTCGGCCCGCTACCTCGGCGAGATCGCCGACGCCGCGGAGTCGGCCGGCGCTCCGTACGACTATGTGATGGAGCTGCGCAAGCGGCCCTGCTGAGCCCACTGCCCACTGCTCAGCCCACTGCTCAGCCCACCGCCGAGCCGCTGCCGAGCCGCTGCCGAGGACGGCCGGGCGAGGCAGGGTGAACGTTCTGTCCGCAGCGGACGCAAACATCCCGTTGTGTCACGCCGTTCGTTGAAAACGACAAGACAACGATCGCCAATGCGTCGCCCCAACCATCTACGCGCGTAGGCCCGGAGCGGTTACCCTCATCGGCGTGAACGCATCTCTTCTTCCGGACGACATCCAGGGCGACCCCCACGCGGCCGCCGACGCCGCCGCCGCGCGGCTGCGCGAACTCACCGGCGCCGAGACCCACGACGTCGCCCTCGTGATGGGCTCCGGCTGGGCGCCGGCCGTGGACGCCCTCGGCGCCCCCGACGCCGAGTTCCCGGTGACCGACCTGCCCGGCTTCCCGGCGCCGGCGGTGGAGGGACACGGCGGCACGGTCCGCTCGTACCGGACCGGCGACAAGCACGCCCTGGTCTTCCTCGGGCGGACGCACTATTACGAGGGCCGCGGTGTCGCCGCGGTCGCGCACGGGGTGCGCACGGCGGTGGCGGCCGGCTGCAAGACCGTGGTCCTCACCAACGGCTGCGGAGGCCTGCGCGAGGGCATGCGCCCCGGCCAGCCCGTCCTGATCAGCGACCACATCAACCTCACCGCCACCTCCCCCATCGTCGGCGCGAACTTCGTCGACCTGACGGACCTGTACTCGCCGCGGCTGCGCGCGCTGTGCAAGGAGATCGACCCGAGCCTGGAGGAGGGCGTCTACGCCCAGTTCCCCGGCCCGCACTACGAGACCCCCGCCGAGATCCGGATGGCCCGGGTCATCGGCGCGGACCTGGTGGGCATGTCGACGGTGCTGGAGGCGATCGCGGCGCGCGAGGCGGGGGCCGAGGTGCTGGGCATCTCCCTGGTGACCAACCTCGCCGCGGGCATGACGGGGGAGCCGCTGAACCACGAGGAGGTCCTGCAGGCCGGGCGGGACAGCGCGGCGCGGATGGGCACGCTGCTGGCGCAGGTGCTCGGCCGGCTCTGAGAGCCCGCCCCGGCACTCGCCGGAGCGGACCGGAGTGGACTGAAGTGGACAATGCGTGACCGGCCGTGACCGGCATCGACAAGCAACCGGAGGTTGACCCGACGTGCACGACGAACTCTTCGCCCGGGCCCGGACCTGGCTCGCCGAGGACCCCGACCCGGACACCCGCGAGGAGCTGGGCAAGCTCATCGAGGCCGGTGACGTGACGGAACTGTCGGCCCGCTTCAGCGGCACCCTCCAGTTCGGCACCGCGGGCCTGCGCGGCGAACTCGGCGCCGGTCCCCAGCGCATGAACCGCGCGGTCGTCATCCGCGCGGCCGCCGGCCTCGCGGCGTACCTGAAGAAGAAGGGCGACACCGGCGGCCTCGTCGTCATCGGCTACGACGCCCGGCACAAGTCCGCCGACTTCGCCCGCGACACGGCCGCCGTCGTGACGGGAGCGGGGCTGCGCGCCGCCGTGCTCCCCCGGCCGCTGCCGACCCCGGTGCTCGCCTTCGCCATCAGGCACCTCGGTGCGGTCGCCGGCGTGGAGGTCACCGCCAGCCACAACCCGCCCCGGGACAACGGCTACAAGGTCTACCTCGGCGACGGCTCGCAGATCGTCCCGCCGGCCGACGCGGAGATCGCCGCCGAGATCGCCGCGATCGCCTCCCTGCACGACGTCCCACGCCCGGAGTCCGGCTGGCAGACCCTGGACGACTCCGTCCTGGACGCCTACCTCGCCCGCACGGACGCCGTCCTCGCCGACGGCTCCCCGCGCACCGCCCGCACCGTCTACACGGCGATGCACGGCGTGGGCAAGGACGTCCTGCTGGCCGCGTTCGCCCGTGCCGGGTTCCCGGAGCCCGTCCTCGTCGCCGAGCAGGCCGAGCCCGACCCGGACTTCCCGACGGTCGCCTTCCCCAACCCGGAAGAGCCCGGCGCCATGGACCTGGCCTTCGCGCGGGCCCGCGAGACGGACCCCGACCTGATCATCGCCAACGACCCCGACGCCGACCGCCTCGCCGTGGCCGTCAAGGACGGCGGCGAGTGGCGGATGCTGCGCGGCGACGAGGTGGGCGCGCTCCTCGCCGCCCACCTGGTGCGCAGCGGGGCGCGGGGCACCCTCGCCGAGTCCATCGTCTCCTCCTCCCTCCTCGGCCGGATCGCCGGGCGGGCCGGTCTGCCGTACGAGGAGACCCTCACCGGCTTCAAGTGGATCTCCCGCGTCGAGGGCCTGCGCTACGGCTACGAGGAGGCGCTCGGCTACTGCGTCGACCCCGACGGCGTGCGCGACAAGGACGGCATCACCGCCGCGCTGCTGATCACGGAGCTGGCCTCCGTCCTCAGGGAGCAGGGCCGCACGCTGCCCGACCTGCTCGACGACCTCGCCGTGGAGCACGGCCTGCACGCCACCGACCAGCTCTCGGTGCGCGTCGAGGACCTGTCGCTCATCGCCGACGCGATGCGGCGCCTGCGCGAGCGGCCCCCGGCCGAGCTCGCGGGCCTGACCGTCACGAAGGCCGAGGACCTCACGCGGGGCACGGACCGGCTGCCGCCGACGGACGGGCTGCGCTACACCCTCGACGGGGCCCGCGTCGTCGTCCGCCCGAGCGGCACCGAGCCGAAGCTGAAGTGCTACCTGGAGGTCGTCGTCCCGGTCTCCGCGCACGCCGACCTGCCCGCGGCCCGCGCCAGGGCGGCCGGCCTGCTGGCGGACATCCGGCGGGACCTGTCGGCGGCGGCCGGCATCTGACCCGTATCCGGATTCCGGCCCGTGTCCGGACTCCGGCCTGCATCCGGGCCCCGGCCCGTACCTGGCTCCGGTACGGGCCGGGGTCCGACCCATGCCGCACTGCGGGACTCCGGGCCGCACCCGACCGGGCGGACTTCGGCCCGCACCCGACGGGGTGCCCCCCTTGCGCCGTCCGGGGGGCACCCCGTCGGGTGGTTTTCCGCGGTCTGTTGACCCGGGCTCCACGCTCCGGACCGGCCGCCGGGCAACGGTGGAGCGGAAACGCACCGCCGAGCCAGCCTGGAGCCGCCGCCGTGTCCACGACCGCATTCCGGCCGACACCCCGAGCGACCGCATCCCCGGGCTCCCCGCCCCCACAGGCGCCGCCGCCGTCCCGGCTGCGCGCCGCGCTGCGCCGGGCGGCCCCGGCCCTGCTCGCCTACCTCGCCGTGCGGTTGACGGGCCTTGCCGTGCTGGCCCTGTGGGCCCACCGCCGGCACCACGGCGTCTGGCCGGTGCTGGCGCTGCACTGGGACGCCGACTGGTACCTCGGCGTCGCCGACCACGGCTACGCCCATGAGCTCGGCACCGCGTACAACGCCAACAACCTGGCCTTCTTCCCGCTGTACCCGTACCTGGTGAAGGCGGTCGCGGTGCTCACCCCCGGCAGCCGCGCCTCCACCGGCCTGGGCATCGCCGTCCTCGCGTCACTGGCCGCCGCCTGGGGCGTGTTCGCGGTCGGCGACCGGCTGTACGGCCACCGGACCGGCGTACTGCTCACCGTCCTGTGGGCAGCCCTCCCGGTCGGCCTGGTGCAGTGGATGGGCTACACCGAGTCCCTGTTCACGGCGTTCGCCGCGTGGGCGCTGTACGCGGTGCTCACCGGCCGTCCGCTCACCGCGGCCTGCCTGGCGAGCCTGGCGGGCCTGACCCGGCCGACCGGTGTCGCGGTGGCGGCCGCGGTCGCCGGGTGGGCGCTGCTCGCCGTGCGCCGCCGCCCGTTCGACGCCCGCCTGCTCGCGGCGGCCGCCCTGGCGCCGCTGGGCTGGTGCGGGTACGTCGGCTGGGTGGGCCTGCGGGTGGGCCGCTGGGACGGCTACTTCGCCGTGCAGCGGCTGTGGCGCAACGAGCTGGACGGCGGCCGGCAGACGGTGCGCCGGATCCGGGAGATGCTGGTCTCGGATCCGCGGCCGCACCTGTTCCTGGTGATGGTGACGGGCACACTGATCGCGTCGGTGGTGCTGTTCGCCCTGTCGGTGGGGGACCGCCAGCCGCTGCCCCTGCTGGTGTTCACGGGCGTGCTGCTGGTGATCGTGCTGGGCAGCGGCGGCGTCTACTTCCCGCGCGCCCGCTTCCTGCTGCCGGGCTTCCCGCTGCTGATGCCGCTCGCCCTGCACCTGACCCGCGCCTCCCGCAGGTACCGCACGCTGTTCCTGACGGCGGCCGTGCTGGGCTCCGCGTACTGGGGCGCCCACATGGCCCTGCTGTGGCCGGGCGCACCCTGAGCGGCCCCACGGGCAGCAGGTCCTACGGCACAGCGGGAACGGCGGCCTACGGCAGCAGCGGGAGCAGCGTCTACGGCAGCAGCAGGAGCGGCGGTCCTACGGCAGCAGCGGGAGCGCGGTCGTCCAGGCGAGCGCCCACAGCAGGGCAGGCGCCCACAGGCGGCGGGCGCGCTCCGGTCGCCGGCCGCGGCGAGCGGTCGGCGGGCGAGGCGAGCGGTCGGCGGGCGGGGCGAGCGGTCGGCGGGCGCGGCGAGCGGTCGGCGGGCGAGGCGAGCGGTCGGCGGGCGGGGCGAGCGGTCGGCGGGCGCGGCGAGCGGTCGGCGGGCGGGGTCGTCCCGCATCGCGGCGATCCCGTCAGCCCGTCGCGAGCAGCACCGCCAGCAGCACCGCGCCGGCCAGCGTCGGAGCCGCGATCTCGTACGCCCAGCGCACGGTCACCTCGCCCTGGGCCGTCTCCGCCTGTCCCCGGGTCTCCAGCAGCTCGCGCAGGTCGTCCATGACCTTGTCGGTCTCGGCGCGCACGGGCGCGTCCGGAACCGCCGCGCGCCGGGACCCGCCGAACGCCTGCCCGGCTCCGAACGCCCCGCCGCGGCCGGCGCGACCGCCGCGGCCCGCCTTCTCCCCGGCCCGCTCCGCCGACGCGCGGTCCTCCCGGCGGGCCGCCTTCTTGCGCGCCCGCAGGGAGACGGGGATGGCCCACAGCTGGTACTTGGCGCCGGACTCGGTGACCACCTCGTTGGAGTAGCCGGAACGCAGCGAGGCGACCTGCCCCCACGGCAGCACGACGACGCGCAAGGGGTTGCGGATGCGCAGCCGGTTCTCGTCGGCGTAGACGGCGGGGCGCAGGCTGAAGGCGACGACCGGCGGCACGATCAGGAGCAGCGAGGCCAGCGCCAGCCACGGGGTGCGCCCGTGTCCGGCGACGATCGCGTCGATGCCGAGCCAGACGACGATGGCGAGCAGCAGGACACCGCCCGCGATGCCCGCGGGCGACCGGTAGACGCGGTCCCTGGGCTGGGCTGCCGGGGACCGCGGTGCGGGTGACTGGGGCTCGGGGGTCGTCATGGTGCCGATTGTGCCGCACGCCCGTGCGGACCGACCGGCCACCCGGCCACCGCCCACTGCCACCGGCCACCCGGCCCCCCGGCCACCGCCCGCTACCGCCGGGCTCCCGTCCACGCCGCCCGGCCGCCACCCACGCCCGCCGGGCCCGCCACCGGCACCCGCCCTCCGCTGCCGCCGGGCCGCCGTCCGCTACCACCGGCCCACCACCCGCTGCGGCGGTGCCACCACCCGGACCCGCCGGACCACAGTCCGCGCCACCGGCCCATCACCCGAATCCGCCCGTCCACTGCCACCGGCCCACAACCCGCACCCGCCGGGCCCTCCACCCACACCCGCCCGCCCCCGCCCGGCCGCAGCCCGCGCCACTGGCCCGCCCACACACACCGACACCCGCACCCGCCCGGCGCCAGCCTCCCCCCAGTCGCCGGTTATCCCGGGGTGTACAGCCGCTACGCGCGTAGATATGCTCGTCTGGTGACCATGCCCATCAACGCACCCTCCGCAACCGCCGAACGCGTGGGAGGCACCCCCGGCACCCCCGGCGCCCACGCCCACGCCCTCGCGGACGTCACCGCGTCCGACGGCGCGCTGCGCCGCTTCCTGCACGGGCTGCCCGGCGTCGACGCGGTCGGCCTCGAGGCGCGCGCCGCCTCGCTCGGCACCCGTTCCATCAAGACGACCGCGAAGGCCTACGCCATCGACCTCGCCATCTCGATGGTCGACCTGACGACCCTGGAAGGCGCGGACACCCCGGGCAAGGTCCGGGCGCTCGGCGCCAAGGCGGTCCACCCCGACCCGACGGACCCCGCCACGCCCGCGACGGCGGCGGTGTGCGTCTACCCCGACATGGTGGCCGTCGCCAAGGAGGCCGTCGCCGGCTCCTCGGTGAAGGTCGCGTCGGTCGCCACCGCCTTCCCGGCGGGCCGCGCCGCGCTGTCCGTGAAGCTGGCGGACGTGCGCGAGGGCGTGGCCGCGGGCGCCGACGAGATCGACATGGTCATCGACCGGGGGGCGTTCCTCGCGGGCCGCTACCTGAAGGTGTACGACGAGATCGTCGCCGTGAAGGAGGCCTGCGGCGCGCACGCCCGCCTGAAGGTCATCTTCGAGACCGGCGAGCTGTCGACGTACGACAACATCCGCCGCGCCTCCTGGCTCGGCATGCTGGCGGGCGCGGACTTCATCAAGACGTCCACCGGCAAGGTGGCGGTGAACGCCACGCCCGCGAACACGCTCCTGATGCTGGAGGCGGTCCGCGACTTCCGCGCGCAGACCGGCGTCCAGGTCGGGGTGAAGCCGGCCGGCGGCATCCGTACCAGCAAGGACGCGATCAAGTTCCTGGTGCTGGTCAACGAGACCGTCGGCGGGGACTGGCTGGACAACCACTGGTTCCGCTTCGGCGCCTCCTCGCTGCTGAACGACTTGCTGATGCAGCGTCAGAAGCTGGCCACCGGACGCTACTCCGGCCCCGACTACGTGACGGTGGACTGAGACACCATGGACATGGAATTGCAGACGTCGGCATTCACCTACGCACCGGCTCCCGAGTCACGGGCGATCGTGGACATCGCGCCCTCCTACGGCCTCTTCATCGACGGCGAGTTCGTCGAGGCGGCCGACGGCAGGGTCTTCAAGACCGTCTCCCCCAGCACGGAGGAGGTGCTGTCGGAGGTCGCGCAGGCCGGTGAGGCGGACGTCGACCGCGCGGTGAAGGCCGCCCGCAGGGCGTTCGAGAAGTGGTCGGCGCTGCCCGGCTCCGAGCGCGCCAAGTACCTGTTCCGCATCGCCCGGATCATCCAGGAGCGCAGCCGCGAGCTGGCGGTGCTGGAGACGCTGGACAACGGCAAGCCGATCCGGGAGACCCGCGACGCCGACCTGCCCCTGGTCGCGGCGCACTTCTTCTACCACGCGGGCTGGGCCGACAAGCTGGAGCACGCCGGTTTCGGCCCGTCCCCGCGGCCGCTGGGCGTGGCCGGCCAGGTCATCCCCTGGAACTTCCCGCTGCTGATGCTGGCGTGGAAGGTCGCCCCGGCGCTGGCGACCGGCAACACGGTCGTCCTGAAGCCGGCCGAGACCACGCCGCTGAGCGCCCTGTTCTTCGCGGACGTCTGCCGCCAGGCGGGCCTGCCGAAGGGCGTCGTCAACATCCTTCCCGGATACGGCGACACGGGCGCCGCGCTGGTCGCCCACCCGGACGTGGACAAGGTCGCCTTCACCGGCTCCACGCCCGTCGGCAAGGAGATCGCGCGGGCCGTCGCCGGCACCCGCAAGAAGCTCACCCTGGAACTGGGCGGCAAGGGCGCCAACATCGTCTTCGACGACGCCCCGGTCGACCAGGCCGTCGAGGGCATCGTCACCGGCATCTTCTTCAACCAGGGCCAGGTGTGCTGCGCGGGCTCGCGGCTGCTGGTCCAGGAGTCGATCCGGGACGAGCTGCTGGACTCCCTCAAGCGCCGCCTGTCGACGCTGCGTCTGGGCGACCCGCTCGACAAGAACACGGACATCGGCGCGATCAACTCGGCCGAGCAGCTCGCGCGGATCACCTCGCTCGTCGAGCGGGGCGAGGCGGAGGGCGCCGAGCGCTGGTCGCCCGCCTGCGAACTGCCGTCGTCCGGTTACTGGTTCGCCCCGACGCTGTTCACCGACGTCACCCAGGCGCACACCGTCGCCCGCGAGGAGATCTTCGGCCCGGTGCTCTCGGTGCTGACCTTCCGCACGCCCGACGAGGCCGTCGCCAAGGCCAACAACACCCAGTACGGCCTGTCGGCGGGCATCTGGTCGGAGAAGGGCTCCCGGGTGCTCGCGGTGGCGCGGAAGCTGCGCGCGGGCGTGATCTGGTCCAACACGTTCAACAAGTTCGACCCGGCCGCGCCGTTCGGCGGTTACAAGGAGTCGGGCTTCGGCCGCGAGGGCGGCCGCCACGGCCTGGAGGCGTACCTCGATGTCTGACAAGTCCGAGACGGCCGGGCGGCTGTCCGTCTTCAAGACCTACAAGCTGTACGTGGGTGGCAAGTTCCCGCGTTCCGAGAGCGGCCGGGTGTACGAGGTGACCGACGCAAAGGGCAACTGGCTGGCCAACGCGCCGCAGTCCTCCCGCAAGGACGCCCGGGACGCGGTGGTCGCCGCGCGCAAGGCGTTCGGCGGCTGGTCCGGCGCGACGGCGTACAACCGCGGCCAGGTGCTCTACCGGATCGCGGAGATGCTGGAGGGCCGCCGGGACCAGTTCGTGCGTGAGGTCGCCGACGCCGAGGGGCTGTCGAAGTCCAAGGCGGCCGCCCAGGTGGACGCGGCGGTCGACCGCTGGGTCTGGTACGCCGGGTGGACCGACAAGATCGCGCAGGTGACCGGCGCGGCCAACCCGGTCGCGGGCCCGTTCTTCAACCTCTCCTCCCCCGAGCCGACCGGCGTGGTCGCCGTCCTCGCGCCGCAGGAGTCGTCGTTCCTGGGCCTGGTGTCGGTGGTCGCCCCGGTGATCGCGACCGGCAACACGGCGGTCGTGATCGCCTCCGAGCGGGCGCCGCTCCCGGCGCTCTCCCTGGGTGAGGTGCTGGCCACCTCCGACCTGCCCGGCGGTGTCGTCAACGTCCTCTCCGGCCGCACGGCCGAGATCGCGGCGCCGCTCGCGGCCCACATGGACGTCAACGCGATCGACCTCGCGGGCGCGGACGACGCCCTCGCGAAGGAGCTTGAGGTCGCGGCGGCGGACAACCTCAAGCGCGTCCTGCGTCCACAGCCTGTGGACGACTGGACGGCGACTCCGGGCACCGAGCGCATGACGGCGTTCCTGGAGACCAAGACGGTCTGGCACCCGACGGGTTCCCTGGGCGCGTCGGGCTCGTCGTACTGAGCCGCCCGCGAACGAGCCGCGCCGCCCGGCCGCCCGAGGGCGGGCCCAGGGCGGCGCGACTCCCCGCCCCGCACGTGGCACCTCAGGCATCAATTGACCACAAGATGCACCATTTGGAATGATCTGCAACATGGTCGAGATTGCTGTCAGCGCAGCCCGCTCCCAGCTCGGCGACCTGGTCCGTCGCGCCGCCCACGGTCGCGAGACCATCGCTCTCACCGACCACGGGCACGTGGCAGCCCTGCTCGTGTCACCCCAGGTGATAGAGGATCTGGAAGACGCCCTTGTCTTCGCCGACTACCAGCGGCGCAAGGCGGAGGGGACGCTCGAGCCGGGCGTCCCGCACGAGGAAGTCGGCCGGATGCTGGGGCTGCGATAAGTGGCCTACGAGATCATCCGGGAACCGCGCGCCACAAGCGCGGCCGTGAGGTTCCTCAAGGACGATCCAGCCGGATTGTCCGCCGTGTACGAGGCCGTGGACGACCTGGCCGATCAGCCGCGGCCCCCCGGTTCCATTCCTAACGGATCCCCCGACCTGCGCCGCCTGCACGTCGGAAACTACCGGGTTCTGTACGTCATCGAAGAGGACGTCATCCACATGGTCACGCATCGCGGCCGCACGCCCTGACCGGAACACGGGGCCGCACCCCACCCCGAAGGGCGCGGCTGCCGCGTACGTGACCGCGGGTCAGCCGCCCAGCAGGGTGGTCGCCCGGCCCAGGACCGGGATCGAGCCGATGGATTCCGCCTCGGCGACCGGGCGGGTCAGCGCCTGGGAGGACAGCGGGCGGAAGTCGTCGAGCTGGGTGGCGACGCCGTTGTCGAGCGGGTCGACGCCGGTGCCGGCGAGGGGGTTGGGCTTCAGACCGGCGACCGGACCGGTGACGTGGCCGACCGTGCCGGTCAGCGCCTGGGTCCCGGCCTGCGGGTCGATGGCACCCAGCGAGGCGGGCCGCGTGTGCGGCACGTCCACCGCCGGCCGGTCGTCCGCGGACGCCGTCGCCGCGCCCGCGCCGAGTGCCACCCCCGTCGTCGCGAGGGCGAACAGGGCGCGCCGGACGGTCGGGCGGGAGGGGGACGCGTGTCGTGCCATGTCTGGGGGCCACCTTCTGAAGCTCTGCGCGGTCGGACAGACACGCAGGGTAGTTGAGGTGTGACGCGCACTCCAAAGACGACCCGCGGGGTCGGCAAGGCGTACGGAATACGTCAAACTGGTGTCCCGTGAGCATCCAACTCCCCTCTTCCGCCCGTGTCGTGCTGCTCTGCGGTCCTTCGGGTTCGGGCAAGTCCCTCGTCGCAGCCCGCTCCGGTCTGCCCGTGCTGCGCCTGGACGACTTCTACAAGGAGGGCGACGACCCGACGCTGCCGCTGGTGGCGGGGAGCTCCGACATCGACTGGGACCACCCGGACTCCTGGGACGCCGACACGGCCGTCGCCGCGATCGCCGAACTGTGCGGCACGGGCCGCACGAACGTCCCCGTCTACGACATCGCCCTCAGCGCCCGCACCGGCGAGGACACCGTCGGCATCGGGCGGACCCCGCTGTTCATAGCGGAGGGCATCTTCGCGGCCGAGATCATCGCCCGCTGCCGGGAGGCGGGACTGCTGGCCGACGCGCTGTGCCTGAGCCGCGGCCCGGTGCGCACGTTCCGTCGGCGCTTCCTGCGGGACCTGAAGGAGGGCCGCAAGTCGGTGCCGTTCCTGCTGCGCCGCGGCTGGCGGCTGATGCGGCGGGAGCGCTCGATCGTCGCCCGCCAGACCGCGTTGGGCGCACACCCCTGCGACAAGGACGAGGCCCTGGGCCGCCTCGCCGCGGCCGCCGTCGCGGACCGCCGGCCGGCGACGCCCGCTCCCGACGCGCAGGTCCGCTGAGCGCACAGCGCACAGCGCACACGAGAGCGGGGCTGGACGGACCCCCCGGCCCTCCAGCCCCGCTTCCCCCCGTTGTCCCCCGCGTCCCCCGTGGGGTGTCCCCGTTGTGCTCCCCCGTGCCCCCCTTGACCCCCGTGTCCCCCGTGGGTCAAGGGGTGTTGCTCCCCCGTGAAACGCATCCCCCGTGGCCCGTGTCCCCCGTGGCACGAGCCGGTGCGTCCCGTCCCCCCGATTCCCCCGATTCCCCGTTGTCCCCCGTTTCCCCGTTCCCCCCTGCCCTCAGGCGACGAGTTCGCCGAAGGCGTCCTCCTCGTCACGGCCGAGGCTGAGGACCTCGTCCTCGCGCAGCCGGCGCAGTGAACGCCAGATGCTGGACTTGACCGTGCCGACACTGATGTCGAGGATCTCCGCGATCTCCGGGTCGGTGCGGCCCTCGTAGTAGCGCAGGACCAGCATCGTCCGCTGGAGTTCGGGCAGCCGGGCCAGCGCCTGCCACAGGACCGCGCGCAGCTCGGTGCCGCGCATCGCGTCCGTGTCGCCGGGCGTCTCCGGCAGTTCCTCGGTCGGGTACTCGTTCAGCTTGCGGCGGCGCCACGCGCTGATGTGCAGGTTCGTCATCGTGCGGCGGAGGTATCCGCCGACCGCCGCCTTGTCGCTGATCCGGTCCCACGCCCGGTACGTCGAGAACAGCGCGCTCTGCAGCAGGTCCTCGGCCTCGAAGCGGTCGCCGGTCAGGTGGTAGGCGGTTGCGTACAGGGAGGCGCGGCGCTCCTGGACGTAGGCGGTGAACTCCGCCTCCGACAGGGAACGACGCTCCCCCGGGTCCTCCCCGTACGCGGCTCCCCCGTGCTTCTCCCCCGTGTGTGCGTCACACACCTTCATGTAAGCGGTGTGCTGACGCCCGGCGCCGCCGCGAGCGCACCCCCGCCCGCTCACGGCGGCACCGGACTTCTCGGAACCCCGGGTCACGTCGTGCAGGCGCGTGACCACTGCGCTGGTGCTGGTGCTGTGCAGCGTGTTCATCTCGCGCCCCCCGTCGTGGACTTCCGGTGTTTCGTCTTGCTCAGGCGGTGGTTCCTGCCTGTGCCCAAAAGCTTGCCGCCGCACCTTCATCGCCGTGTCCGCCGACTGTCACAGACCTGTCACAGGGCCCGGCATCGGCGGGGACACAGGACGGTCACAGAGAAAAGCGGTAATGGGACGTATCCGTACAGGTGTCGAAACACCGCCCGTGCATGGGCCAGAATGAGCCTCGTGCCTTCCCTGTTGCTGATCGAGGACGACGACGCCATCCGGACGGCCCTGGAGCTCTCACTGACGCGCCAGGGACACCGGGTCGCCACTGCTGCCACCGGTGAGGACGGCCTGAAACTGCTGCGCGAGCAGCGGCCGGACCTGATCGTGCTGGACGTGATGCTGCCCGGCATCGACGGCTTCGAGGTGTGCCGGCGCATCCGGCGCACCGACCAGTTGCCGATCATCCTGCTGACCGCGCGCAGCGACGACATCGACGTGGTGGTCGGGCTGGAGTCCGGCGCCGACGACTACGTCGTCAAGCCCGTGCAGGGGCGGGTGCTCGACGCCCGGATCCGGGCCGTGCTGCGGCGCGGCGAGCGGGAGGCGAACGACGCGGCGAGCTTCGGCAGCCTCGTCATCGACCGCGCGGCGATGACGGTGACGAAGAACGGCGAGGACCTGCAGCTCACCCCGACCGAACTCCGGCTGCTGCTGGAACTGAGCCGGCGGCCCGGACAGGCGCTGTCGCGGCAGCAGCTGCTGCGGCTGGTGTGGGAGCACGACTACCTCGGCGACTCGCGGCTCGTGGACGCCTGCGTCCAGCGGCTGCGCGCCAAGGTGGAGGACGTCCCGTCGTCGCCGACGCTGATCCGTACCGTCCGCGGTGTCGGCTACCGGCTGGACGCGCCTCAGTGACGAGACCGCACGGGGGGTTCCGCGGCTGGTCCGCGGCGCGCAAGGGAGTCTGGTCGCGGCTGCGCTTCACCAGCCTGCGGCTGCGGCTGGTGGTCGTGTTCGGGCTGGTGGCGCTGACCGCCGCCGTGTCGGCGTCCGGGATCGCGTACTGGCTCAACCGGGAGGCCGTCCTCACCCGCGCCCAGGACGCGGTGCTGCGCGACTTCCAGCAGGAGATGCAGAACCGCGCGGGCGCGCTTCCCGCGCAGCCCTCGCAGGACCAGCTGCAGCGCACCGCCGGCCAGATGGCGGGCAGCAGCCAGCGCTTCAGCGTGCTGCTGGTGGCGCAGGACACCGACGGCACGACCGTCTACGGCACCTCGGGCGCCCTGAACGGCTTCTCGCTGCGGGACGTGCCCGAGTCGCTGCGCGCGGCGGTGGACAAACGGCACACGGCCGGCTCCGGCGACAAGTACGCCTACCACCTGTACTGGCAGCGCGTCGTCGAGCACGGCACGCCGTACCTGGTGGCCGGTGCGAAGGTGATCGGCGGCGGTACGACCGGTTACATGCTCAAGTCGCTGGAGCCGGAGGCGAAGGACCTCAACTCGCTGGCCTGGTCGCTCGGCATCGCCACCGGGCTCGCCCTGATCGGCTCCGCGCTGCTCGCTCAGGCCGCCGCGACGACCGTACTGAAGCCGGTGCACCGGCTCGGCGTGGCCGCCCGGCGCCTCGGTGAGGGCAGGCTGGACACCCGGCTGCGCGTGTCCGGCACCGACGAACTCGCCGACCTGTCGCGGACCTTCAACAACGCGGCCGAGGCGCTGGAGAAACGGGTCGCCGACATGGCCGCGCGCGACGACGCGTCCCGTCGCTTCGTCGCGGACATGAGCCACGAGCTGCGCACGCCGCTCACCGCCATCACCGCCGTGACGGAGGTGCTGGAGGAGGAACTGGAGTCGGAGGGGGGCGGCATCGACCCGATGGTCGAGCCCGCCGTGCGCCTGGTGGTCAGCGAGACCCGGCGGCTGAACGACCTGGTCGAGAACCTCATGGAGGTCACCCGGTTCGACGCGGGCACCGCCCGGCTGGTCCTGGACGACGTCGACCTCGCCGACCAGATCACCGCCTGCATAGACGCGCGGGCCTGGCTGGACGCCGTGGACCTGGACGCGGCGCGCGGCCTGCACGCACGGCTCGACCCGCGCCGCCTCGACGTGATCCTCGCCAACCTCATCGGCAACGCCCTCAAGCACGGCGGCTCCCCGGTGCGGGTGTCCGTCCGCGAGGCGGCCGACGAGATCGTCATCGAGGTGCGGGACCACGGCCCCGGCATCCCCGAGGACGTCCTGCCGCACGTCTTCGACCGCTTCTACAAGGCGAGCGCCTCCCGGCCGCGGTCCGAGGGCAGCGGCCTGGGCCTGTCCATCGCCCTGGAGAACGCCCACATCCACGGCGGCGAGATCACCGCCGCCAACTCTCCCGACGGCGGCGCGGTGTTCACGCTGCGGCTGCCGCGGGACGCCTCCTCGCTGACGCAGGAGACCACCGAGGGCGCGGGCACGAAGGGGGGAGCCTGATGACCGTACGGCGCCTGCTGGCGCTTCCCGTCCTCGCCGTGCTGCTGTCCGGCTGCGGCATACGGGCCACCGAGGTGCCGACGGACTTCGGGGCGGCGCCCTCCCGGGTGCAGTGCTCGTCGGCCGGGCCGGACGTCTCCGCGCAGCCGTCGGGCGGGCTGGACGTCCGGGTGTTCCTGCTGTGCAGCTCGTCGCTGGTCGCCGTCGACAGGTCGGTGCGCGTCCCGGACGGCACGGCGGACTCCCGGCGGCGGGTGCTGGTGGCGCAGGGGCTGCTCGACGAGCTCGCCGCGACGCCGTCGTCCGCCGAGCAGGCGGCCGGGTACGTCACGGACGTGCGCGGCGGCATGACCGCGGGCGGGCCGCGGGCCGGCGACCCGGAGGACACGCTGCGCCTGAGCATCGCGCCCGGCGACCTGACCTCGGCCGCGCTCGCCCAGGTCGTGTGCACGTTCTCCGACTCGGCGGCCGCCGAGAGCGACGGCTCGGTGGTCCTCGGCGGTCCGGGCTCCGCCCCGCCGCGCCGCTACGAGTGCACCGACGAGGTCCGCTCCCGCCCGGGCAGCGAACAGCCACCCTCCAGCGCGGCGCGGTGACGGACGGCTGACCGCCGGTCCGTCCGAAGGGCCCGGTACGACCGGCCCGCCCGGGCACGCCAGGTCCACCCGGCCCGCCCGGTCCGCCCGGTCCGCCCGGTCCGCCCGGAGGGCCAGCAGCTGACCCGTCGGCTGCATCAGCTCACACGGGCGGACCGACCGCCGACCCGCCGCAACGGGCGGAACCGACAGGCGCCCCGCCCAGCCGGCCGACGGCTGTCCCAGCCCGCACGGGCGGACCACCGACCGCTGACCCGCTGCACGGCGGACGGACGGACGGCCTGCCACGCGGCAGACGGACCGCCGACCCACCGCACGGCGGACGCGCGGACGGTCCGCTCGTCGCGGACGGAGGACTCGGTCGGCCCGGCGGACGGCGGGTGATGTGCGCGGTGACGGGGGCGTCGTCCGGGTGTGGCGCACGCCTCGTACAGGTACCTGGGGGTAACGCGGAACCGATCCTGCCGGGGGCCGCGTCTTGGGGGGCGTGCAGCGTCAAGGCTCCATCGGCGGCAGCGCCGCGATCCGCATGCGTGTGACAGGGGGTGTCCTCCTCGTCGCACACCTCGCGTTCGTCGCCTGGCTCACGCTGCGTCCGCTGGACGTCCCGTGGGTGATGCCCGCGAACCTCCGTCCGTTCGCCGGCATCCGTGCCGACCTGGCGCTCGGCGGGATGGAGGCCGCCCGGCGCATCGGCGCGGGCCTCGGTCTGCTCGCCCCGCTCGGCGTCCTGCTCCCGGCGGCCCACGGCAGACTGGACGCCTCCCCGCTCGGCTCCCTGCTGCGCACGGTCGCCGCCGGCGCCCTGGTCTCCCTCGGCATCACGCTGCTGCAGACCGGCGTGCCCGGCCGCGTTCCGGACGTGGACTCGCTGCTGCTGAACACCCTGGGCGTGGCGGTGGCGCACCTGGCGGTCGTCCCCGCGGGACGGGCCCGGCTGCGCCGCAGGTCCGACCGCCGGGACCGCACGACCGTCAGGCAGGAGGAGCCGGCTCAGGGTCGGACCCCGACGATCCCCAGGGTCGGAATGGCTCCTTAGAGTGATGCTTTGTCCGGTTGGGGACCGTAGCGTTGAGGGCAGATGAGCAGTGAACCGGCCCACACCGACCCAGACAAAAGGGGAGCGCCTACGATGACCGCCCTTGCCCGCCCCACGAACGACCGGATGATCGGCGGAGTGTGTGCTGCCCTGGCGCGGCGCTTCGGCACTTCCTCCACGACGATGCGGGTGATCTTTCTGCTGTCCTGCCTGCTGCCGGGGCCGCAGTTCCTGCTCTACATAGCGCTGTGGATCCTGCTGCCCTCGGAGGACAAGGCCCGCAGCGCCTGGTGAGCCGAAGCCGCGCGCGAACGCCGGTGGGGCGCACTCCGTGGATCAGGGGTGCGCCCCACCGGAGCGTTCGGCGGCGGGCGGTCAGCCGACCGGCAGACCGTTGACGGGCAGGCCATTGACCGGCAGGCCGTTGACGGGGAGGCCGTTGACCGGCAGCCCCTGCAGCGGCAGGCCGCCGAGGAGCCCGGAGGCCTGCGCGGCGGGACCCTGGGCGAGCACGTTGCCGACGGCCGGCCGGGCGGCGGCCAGCCCGTCGCGGGCCGCGGGCTGCGCCTGGGCCAGCGCCTGGCCGGCCGTCGGCACCGCCTTGCCCACGTTCTCCACGGGGAGCGTCTTGGTGACGCCGCCCAGGGCCTGGCCGGAGTCCGGGAGGGCCGGGGCGGCGTTCGCGGCACCCGCACCGGCGGCGGCGAAGGCGGCACCGAGGGCGGCGACGCCGAGGGTCTTGGCGGCAGACTGCTTCATGGTGAATGCGTCCTTGAATGGGATGACGGGGATGCGAGCGGTCCACGACCGTAAACACGGCCGGCCGCCCGCCGCAAACACCGAAATGCGGACGGGCTGTGAATACCCGTCCGCATTCCGTGCCGCCGAGGTCCCCCTGTTCAGTCCTGCTGCACGACAGAACCGCTGGTGGAGGCGGTTTCCCGGAACAGCCATTCGGATTTCAGCGCCGCGTATCCCGGCTTGATGACGTCATTGATCATCGCCAGTCGTTCATCGAAAGGAATGAATGCTGATTTCATCGCATTGACGGTGAACCACTGCATGTCGTCGAGCGTGTAGCCGAACGCCTCGACGAGGTGCTCGAATTCACGGCTCATGCTGGTTCCGGACATCAGCCGGTTGTCGGTGTTCACCGTGGCCCGGAAGTGCAGCCGCCGCAGCAGCCCGATCGGGTGCTCGGCGTAGGAGGACGCCGCCCCGGTCTGCAAGTTGGAACTGGGGCACAGTTCGAGCGGGATGCGCTTGTCGCGCACGTAGGAGGCGAGCCGGCCGAGCCCGACCGAGCCGTCGGCACGGACCTCGATGTCGTCGATGATGCGCACGCCGTGCCCGAGCCGGTCCGCGCCGCACCACTGCAGGGCCTGCCAGATGGACGGCAGCCCGAACGCCTCGCCGGCATGGATGGTGAAGTGGTTGTTCTCGCGCTTGAGGTACTCGAAGGCGTCGAGGTGCCGGGTGGGCGGGTAGCCGGCCTCGGCGCCCGCGATGTCGAAGCCGACGACGCCCAGGTCGCGGTAGCGGTTGGCCAGTTCGGCGATCTCCAGGGCGCGGGCGGCGTGCCGCATCGCGGTGAGCAGGGCGCCGACGCGGATGCGGTGGCCGTTCTCGCGGGCGAGCCGTTCCCCCTGCCGGAAGCCCTCGTTGACGGCCTCGACGACCTCTTCGAGGCTGAGCCCGCCCTCGAGGTGCTGCTCGGGGGCGTAGCGCACCTCGGCGTAGACGACGCCGTCCTCGGCGAGGTCCTCGGCACACTCGCGGGCCACCCGCACCAGCGCGTCCCGCGTCTGCATCACCCCGACGGTGTGCGAGAAGGTCTCCAGGTACCGCTCCAGCGAACCGGAGTCGGCGGCCTCGCGGAACCAGACGCCGAGCTTGTCGGGGTCGGTCTCGGGGAGCTGGGTGTACCCGTGCTCGCGGGCGAGGTCCGCGACGGTGCCGGGGCGGAGGCCGCCGTCGAGGTGGTCGTGCAGCAGAACCTTGGGCGCCCGGCGGATCTGGTCGGAGCTCGGGGTGTTCCCACTCTGGACAGTCTGGCTCGTCATTGACGCACTCTAACTCCTACGCGCGTAGATCACAGGGTGTACATCTGCGCCGATACGTAACGGTGACCGCACCGAAGGGTGGCGTACACCAGGCCTTCTGACACTGTTCTGTCATGGCACACCAAGCGACGCCGGTGCGGCGGGCCCGGCTGGGGAGAGCGCTCGGCCCGGAGCCGACGGCCGTGAGCGGGGCGGTACTGCTGCTCCCCAGCGGCGATGAGGCATCCGAGCGCAGGCCGTCTCCCATGTGGGCGACGGCCTCCATGCGGGCGCTCGGCCGCAGGCTGGCGCGGGCCGGCCGGGACGAGGGCCTGGCCACACATGTCGTGCACTACCGCTACCGCGGCTGGAACGGCAGCGAGGCTCATCTGGCCCAGGACGCGTCCTGGGCCGCCGACGAGATCGTCCGGCGCTACGGCGACGTCCCCGTCTGCCTCGTCGGCGTCGGCATGGGCGGCCGGGCCGCGCTGCGGGCGGCCGGGCACGAGGCCGTCAACTCGGTCCTGGCGATCGCACCCTGGCTGCCGGAGGAGGACGTGGCGGCGTCGCCGGAGCCGGTGAAGCAGCTCGCGGGGCGGCGCGTGCTGATCGTGCACGGCACGAACGACGAGCGGACCGATCCGGAGCTGTCGTTCCGGCTGGCGGCCCGCGCGAAGAAGGCGAACCGGGACGTGTGCCGGTTCGAAGTGCACTCCGACGGCCACGGGTTGCACCAGTACCGCAGTGAAGTGCACGCGCTGGCCGAGGACTTCGTGATGGGGGCGCTGTTCGGGCGGGCGTTCTCCCGGCCGGTGGTGGACGCGTTCGCGGCTCCGCCGCCGCTGGGACTACGGATGCCGCTGGCCGCGGGCTTCGGCAAGTCACTGCGCCGGTAGGACACGGCCCCGGGCCGTCCCGGGCGGTGGTCCGAGGGGCGTCGGCCCGGCCCGGTCTCCCGGTCGCAGTAGGTGGCCGGCCTTCGTTCAGGCATCCCTCCACGCGCACGGCGGCTTCGGCGCGGTGCCGGGGCCGGGTCAGGGCCGCCCGGGCTGCTGGGCGGGCCTCGGCCGGCGGAGGAGGGGCAGCAGCATGACCGCCACCGCCGCCGAGGCGAGGCCGAGGCTGCCGACGGCGGCGGCGAGGCCTCCGGTCCTGGACTCCAGGAAGGTGAGGACGAGCGGGCCGAGGAACTGCCCGAGGAAGAACGACGCGGTCCACAGGCCGGTGCCGCGGCCCCGGTTGCGGTACTCCAGCCCGGACATCGCCCAGGTCAGCAGCGAGGGCAGCAGGAGACCGGTGCCCAGGCAGTTGAGGAAGGTGCCCAGGATCAGCACCGCGAAGTCGTGGGCCAGGCCGATGGCCACGAACCCGGCCCCGCACAGCAGGAAGATCACCGGCAGTCTGCGCTCCGGCCGGCCGACCATCGAGGCGAAGATGACGCTTCCGGTGACGGAGGCGGCGCTGGCGATCGCGGTGACGAGGCCGATGATGCCGCTGGACTGCACGCCGAGGCCGTTCACCAGGTAGGCCGTCTCCGCGGGGACGGTGTAGAAGACGAGGCCGCCGAACACCGACAGCACGCTGATGCCCAGCAGCCGGCCCGTCGAGGACGGCCGCCGCCCGGCGGCGGGCTCCTCGTCCGCCGCTGCGCCCGGTCTGCGCGCGGGCAGGAACACGGCCATCGCGGGGGCCAGGAGCAGCCCGACCGCGTAGAGCTGGAACGGGGAACGCCAGCCCGAGGCGCCCATCGTGCCGCCGAGGACGAAGAAGGCGGTGGCGGAGACGGTCGCGCACACCGCCTGCAGGGCCAGGTACCGGTCGCGGACCCGGCCCGTCCAGTAGTCGCCGATCAGTGTGGTGCAGCAGGTGATGACGACGGCCTCGGCGACGCCGAGGAGGGCACGGCTGATCACGATGGCGCGCAGCGAGTCCAGCCACAGCGGCGCGGTGCCGAACACCGCGTACAGGACGGTCGCGACGACCAGCAGCGGTTTGCGGCCCAGCCGGTCGATCACCACACCCGCGAGCGGGGCCAGCAGGGCGACCGCGAGCGCGGGGACCGTCAGGATCAGCGGGACCAGCGTGCCCGCGCCGGGCACCGTGCCGAACCTGTCCTGGAGGTCCGGCAGTCCCGGGGCGAGCAGCACCGCGGCGAGGACCGGCAGACTGCTGCCGGCCATCAGCAGCGCCACCCGCAGGCCGCCCCTGGTCTCGGGCACGGGCTCGGTTCCCCGGCCGGCGACATCGCCGGCGGGTGCGGGTGGGTAGGTGAATCCGGGCACGTGAGGCCTCCACGCGGGCGGGACGGGTGCACGGCGGGCTGCCGCCGTGGCCGTGCCATATCGCGGAGTACCGGTGCACCGAGGAAAACGCCCGCAAGGAAGGCAGGGCGTCAGGACGTGCACACTCTGGGTCAGATCGGTCCCCGGTGCCTACCCCTTGCACCATTGGACTCACCGATCACGCGTATCCAGCCCGTGGATGGTCGGTCACCGCGCGCGGCGCCGGCTCAGGCCGGCAGCAGGCTGCCCCTCCTCGACAGCAGGAACTTCTTGAAGGCCGCCACGGGAGGTGTGTCGGGGTGTCCGTCCAGCCAGGCCACCCCGATCTCCCGCGCCGCTCTCGGCGCGGTCACCGTCAGCTCGACGACTCCCGGACGGGCGACGGCGGGCGGGGGCAGCAGGGCGACGCCCAGTCCCGCCGCCACCAGCCCGCGCAGGGTCTCCGCCTCCTCCCCCTCGAAGGCGATACGGGGCTTGAAGCCCGCCTCCTGGCAGAGGTCGTCGGTGATGCGGCGCAGGCCGTAGCCGGTCTCCAGGGTGACGAAGGCCTCCTCGGACGCCTCGGCTAGGCGGACGCGCCGGCGGGCGGCCAGGCGGTGGTCGGCGGGCACGACCAGGCGCAGCTTCTGCTCGTCCAGGCGTCGGCCGACCAGGTCGGGGGCGTCCGGCACCGGCGAGGTCAGGCACAGGTCGAGTTCGCCGGCGCGCAGCTTCTCCAGCATCGCCTCGCCGTAGTTCTGGACCAGGCTGAAGCGGACGCGGGGATGGTCGGCGCGGAACGCCTGGATCAGGCCCGGGACCGTCTCCGCGCCCATCGTGTGCAGGAACCCGAAGGCGACCTTGCCGGTGGCGGGGTCGGCGTCGGCGCGGACCTCCTCGGCGGCGCGCTCGATCTCGGCGAGGGCGCGTTCGACGGAGCCGAGGAAGGTGCGGCCGGCCGGGGTCAGCGCAACGGTGCGGCCGCGGCGGGCGAACAACTCGACGCCCAGGTCCTGTTCGAGGCGGACCATCGCGCGCGACAGGGTGGACTGGGGGACCTGCATCTCCTGGGCGGCGCGCGTGACGTGCTCGGTGCGGGCCACGCCGGCGAAGTGGACGAGGCGCGGGGCGAGCAGCGCGACGATGTCTTCTGTGTCACCGGACGGTGACAGGCGCCTCGATGAGCTGTGCTGATGCGGCATGGGAACGATTATGCCGATTCCATGCATTGGACGGATGAGCAGAGGTCTCCGTACGTTCGAGGCATGTCTCCCGCCAGTACCGGGGCGTCCACCACCGTGGGCGCCGTCCCGTCCGCCGCCGTTTCCGACTCCCGTCTGACCCCCGGCGCGCCCGGCTACCGCCGGATGAGCCTCGCGCTGTTCCTCGCCGGCGTGGCGACCTTCGCGCTGCTGTACTCCACGCAGGCCCTGCTGCCGCTGATCTCCGACGACCTCGGGGTGGCGGCGAGCGAGGCGAGCTGGACGGTGGCGGCGGCGACCGGCGGCCTCGCGCTGTTCGTGCTGCCGATGAGCGCCCTGTCGGAGCGGTTCGGACGGCGTACGGTCATGACGGCGTCGCTGGCGGTCGCGGTGACCGTCGGACTGCTGGTCCCCTTCGCGCCCTCGCTGCCGGCCCTGGTCGGGCTGCGGGCGCTGCAGGGCGCGGCACTGGCGGGTCTGCCCGCGTCCGCGACCGCGTACCTCGCGGAGGAGGTCCGCCCGCGGGCCCTGGTGACGGCGATCGGCCTGTTCGTGGCGGGCAACAGCGTCGGCGGCATGAGCGGCCGGGTCATCACCGGCTGGGTCGCTCAGGTGTGGGGCTGGCGGGTCGCGGTGGGCGTGATCGGCGTGATCGCGGTCGGCTGCGCGGTGGCCTTCCGGCTGCTGCTGCCGGCGCCCCGGCACTTCACGGCGGGCTCGCTGCGACCGCGGGTGCTGGCCGGCACGGTCCGCGACCACCTGGCGAACCCGCTGCTGCGCCGGCTGTACGCCATCGGCGCCCTGTTCATGACGGTGTTCGGCGGCGTGTACACGGTGATCGGCTACCGCCTGACGGCAGAGCCGTTCGGGCTGCCGCAGGGCATCATCGGCTCGATCTTCCTGGTGTACCTGGTCGGCACCGTATCCGCGTCCACGGCCGGCCGGCTGGTGGGCCGCCTGGGCCGCCGTGGCGCCCTGTACCTGGCGGGCGGCACGACGGCGGCGGGCCTGGTGCTGTCCCTGGCGCAGTCGGTTCCGCTGGTGCTGCTGGGGCTGGTGCTGATCACCGCCGGCTTCTTCGCGGGCCACGCGGTCGCCTCCTCGGCGGTCAGCAGGACGGCCACGACCGGGCGCGCCCAGGCGTCGGCCCTGTACCAGTCGGCGTACTACGTAGGCTCCAGTGCCGGCAGCACGGTCGGCGCGGTCGCCTTCCACGCGGCGGGCTGGGCCGGGACCGTCGGGGTCGGGCTGCTGGCGGTGGCGGGCGTCGCGACGATCACGCTGCTCGGCACGCGCGCGGCCCGGCTGGCCGCGCAGCCCGCACACGCCTGAGCCTCCGGCTGAGCGCCGCGCTTGGCCGTCCGGCCGCCGCGCGGTGCCGTCCGCCATCGGCCGTCGGCCGTCGGCCGCACCGTCGTGGCTGGGCGCGCAGTTCCCCGCCCCCCTTCAGGGCGATGCCGCACCGCCCGCTGCGCCGCCGGGCCCCACCCCAGGCCATCGGCCGCCGGACGGCCGCCGCACCGTCGTCGCTGGGCGCGCAGTTCCCCGCCCCCCTTCAGGGCGATGCCGCACCGCCCGCTGCGCCGCCGGGCCCCACCCCAGGCCATCGGCCGCCAGTCGTCCGC
>NZ_JBIRUY010000047.1:49065-68916 GCF_044335305.1 Streptomyces sp. NPDC020490
GATGCCGCACCGCCCGCTGCGCCGCCGGGCCCCACCCCAGGCCATCGGCCGCCAGTCGTCCGCCCCGCCATCGTGGCTGGGCGCGCAGTTCCCCGCCCCCCTTCAGGGCGATGCCGCACCGCCCGCTGCGCCGCCGGGCCCCACCCCAGGCCATCGGCCGCCAGTCGTCCGCCCCGCCATCGTGGCTGGGCGCGCAGTTCCCCGCGCCCCTTCAGGGCGATGCCGCACCGCCCGCTGCGCCGCCGGGCCCCACCCCGGGCCATCGGCCGCCGGACGTCCGCCGCGCCATCGTGGCTGGGCGCGCGGTTCCCCGCGCTTCTTCGGGGTGTTGGCGCTCTGAGCTGGGGGTGTCTTCGCTCCGGGGGCCGTTGTCAGTGGCCTGGGGTAGCTTCCGGAGTACTGGGCGCGTGAGCGCGTGACGGGAATGCCGCACAGGGGTGGGTGGACCATGGGCCAGGGCACGGCGACGACGGCGGACCTCGACGTCACGCTGGAGAAGCACCGGGTCGAGCTGACCGGCTACTGCTACCGCATGCTCGGCTCCTCCTTCGAGGCCGAGGACGCGGTGCAGGACACGATGGTCCGCGCCTGGCGCAGCTACGACAAGTTCGAGGGCCGCTCCAGCCTCCGCTCCTGGCTCTACCGCATCGCGACCAACGTCTGTCTGGACATGCTGACAGCCGGCAACAAGCGCGCCAGGCCGATGGACCTGACCGAGTCGACGCCCCTGGCCCGGGCGGCCCTCGCCCCGCGCCCGGACAACACCTGGCTCGAACCCGTGCCGGACGCGCGGGTGCTGCCCACGACCGACGACCCGGCGGAGGCGGCGGTCGCCAAGGAGTCCGTGCGGCTGGCCTTCATGGCGGCGCTGCAGCAGCTGCCGCCCAAGCAGCGCGCGGTGCTGATCCTGCGCGAGGTGCTGGCCTGGCGGGCGAGCGAGGTCGCCGAGCTGCTGGGCACATCGGTCGCGTCGGTCAACAGCGCGCTCCAGCGCGCCAGGGCGACGCTCGCCGAGCGGGACGACGACGGCGCCCGCGCGGCGGTCTCCGACCCGCTGGACGAGGAGCAGCAGAAGCTCCTGGAGCGCTACGTCGCCGCCTTCGAGGAGTACGACATGGCGGCGCTGACGGCCCTGCTGCACGAGGACGCCGTCATGACGATGCCGCCGTTCGACCTGTGGCTGCGGGGCCACGAGGACATCACCGGCTTCATGACGACGCTGGGCTCCGCCTGCGCGGGCTCGCGCCTGGTGCCGGTGCAGGTGAACGGGCTGCCCGGGTTCGCGCAGTACAAGCCGGACCCGGAGGAGGGCGGCTTCACCGCGTGGGCCGTGCAGGCGCTGGAGACGTCAGAGGGCCGGATCACCGGGTTCCACTGCTTCCTCGACACCCAGCGGTGGTTCCCGCTGTTCGGCCTGCCCCTCCACCTCGAAGCGGAGCCCGACCAGGTCGAGCAGGGCCTGTAGGGCGGGGGCGGGGTCCCGCAGCCGGATTCCGCCGCCGGCCCGCCGGGCGGCGAGCTGGAGCCGCGCCAGCAGGTCCACGGCGGCGAGGCCCGGCGGCCCGATCCCGGCCACGTCGACCACGACCGCCCGGGCGCCGCCGGCGGCCAGCCGCGCCCGCACGTGCTCGCACAGCCCCGTCACCTCGTCCCGGGTCAGCGGGCCGGGCAGCACGAGTACGGCGGGTGTCATGGCGTCCACAACCGGTAGACCCACGGGCGGCACGGAACTCATCGCGGCGCCCGGCCGTGCCCGGATCCGGGCGAAGTCGTCCCATCGGTGCGGCACCGGTCCCGGGCACGCCGAGCGGGACCGGCGAAGGTCCACCGGTCCCGCTCGGCCGAAAGGGGAAGCCGCAGGTCAGGCGATGCGTTCCAGCACGACCGGCGAGGGGCTGAAGTCCGTGCCCGGGGCCGCGATGTCGTAGCAGCCCTCCGTCGCCTCCAGGGCGTAGGCGAAGCGCTCGGGGGTGTCCGTGTGCAGGGTCAGCAGGGGCTGGCCCGCGGTCACCGTGTCGCCCGGCTTGGCGTGCATCTCCACGCCCGCCGCCGCCTGCACCGGGTCCTCCTTGCGGGCGCGCCCCGCGCCCAGGCGCCAGGCGGCGACGCCGATGTCGTAGGCGTCGAGGCGGGTCAGCACGCCGGAGGAGGGGGCCGTGATCACGTGCTGCTCGCGGGAGGTGGGCAGCGGGGCGTCCGGGTCGCCGCCCTGGGCGCTGATCATGCGGCGCCAGACGTCCATCGCCGAGCCGTCGGCCAGGGCCTTCGCCGGGTCCGCGTCCGTCACCCCGGCGGCCTGGAGCATCTCGCGCGCCAGGGCGAGCGTCAGTTCCACGACGTCGGCCGGGCCGCCGCCCGCGAGGACCTCCACCGACTCGCGGACCTCGAGGGCGTTGCCCGCCGTACGGCCGAGCGGGGTGGACATGTCGGTCAGCAGCGCGACCGTCTTCACGCCGTGGTCGGTGCCCAGGCCGACCATCGTCGAGGCCAGTTCGCGGGCATCTTCGAGCGTCCGCATGAAGGCGCCGGTGCCGGCCTTCACGTCCAGGACCAGCGAGCCGGTGCCCTCCGCGATCTTCTTGGACATGATCGAGGAGGCGATCAGCGGGATCGCCTCGACCGTGCCGGTGACGTCCCGCAGCGCGTACAGCTTCTTGTCCGCCGGGGCCAGGCCGTCGCCCGCCGCGCAGATCACCGCGCCGGTGGTGTCCAGGACGTGCAGCATCTCCTCGTTGGAGAGCAGGGCGCGCCAGCCGGGGATCGACTCCAGCTTGTCGAGGGTGCCGCCGGTGTGGCCGAGGCCGCGGCCCGACAGCTGGGGCACGGCGGCTCCGCAGGCCGCGACCAGGGGCGCCAGCGGGAGGGTGATCTTGTCGCCGACCCCGCCCGTGGAGTGCTTGTCGGCCGTCGGGCGGGACAGCGCGGAGAAGTCCATGCGCTCGCCGGAGGCGATCATCGCGGCCGTCCAGCGGGCGATCTCCCGGCGGTTCATGCCGTTGAGCAGGATCGCCATGGCGAGCGCGGACATCTGCTCGTCGGCGACCTCGCCGCGGGTGTACGCGTCGATGACCCAGTCGATCTGCTCGTCGCTGAGTTCGCCGCGGTCCCGCTTGGTGCGGATGACGGAGATGGCGTCCATGGCCATGGTGTTCCTTCCGACGTTCAGGAAGTGAGCGGCCCCTCCGCACCTGTCGGAGGGGCCGCACGGGAGTTACTGGGTGAGATGGTCCGGGCCGAAGGCCTGGGGCAGCATCTCCGACAGCGGCAGGATGCCCCGGGGTGTCTCCAGCAGCAGTCCGGGGCCGCCGAACTCGTACAGCAGCTGCCGGCAGCGGCCGCACGGGACGAGGATCTCGCCGTGGCCGTCGACACAGGTGAAGTGCGTCAGGCGGCCGCCGCCGGTGTTCTGCAGCTGCGAGACCAGTCCGCACTCGGCGCACAGTCCGAGCCCGTACGAGGCGTTCTCGACGTTGCAGCCGGTGACCGTCCGGCCGTCGTCGACCAGGGCCGCGACGCCGACCGGGTAGCCCGAGTAGGGGGCGTAGGCGCGGGACATGGCCTCCCGGGCCAGCGTCCGCAACCGCTCCCAGTCGACGTCGGCGGACGCGGTCACTTGCCCTGGCCCTTCCGGTAGCGCATGCCGTCCGCCTTGGGCATCCGCAGCCGCTGCGCGGACAGCGACAGCACCAGCAGGGTGACGACGTACGGGGTGGCGCCCACGAAGTCGCTCGGGACCTCGTCGGTGAACAGGTACCAGACCAGCACGAGCACCGCCGTGACGGCGCTCGCCACGCCCTGCCACAGTGCCTTGCGGTACAGCTTCCAGCCGGCCAGGACGGCGAGCAGGACGACCAGCAGGAGCAGCAGCGCGTGCACGGTCTCGCCGCCGTTGCGCAGCTGGAGCGCGTCCGAGTAGCCGAACAGGCCCGCGCCCATCGCCAGCCCGCCGGGCCGCCAGTTGCCGAAGATCATCGCCGCGAGACCGATGTAGCCGCGGCCGCCGGTCTGGCCCTCCAGGTAGATGTGCGAGGTGACCAGCGCGAGGAACGCGCCGCCGAGGCCCGCCAGACCGCCGGAGACGGCGACGGCCGCGTACTTGTACTTGTAGACGTTGACGCCGAGGGACTCCGCGGCGACCGGGTTCTCGCCGCAGGAGCGCAGCCGCAGACCGAACGCCGTGCGCCACAGCACCCACCAGCTGCCGACGAACAGCAGGACGGCGATGAGCGTCACCACGGACAGGTCGGTGACCAGGCCGCCGAGGATGCCGGCGAGGTCGGAGACCAGGAACCAGTGGTGCTGCTCGACGGAGTGCAGGGCGTCCGAGAGGCCGGGCACGTCCACGTTGGGCAGCGACTCCGCGGGCGGCGACTGCTTGGGGTTGCCGCCCGCCTCGGCCGCCTTGCCCTCGGAGAAGAACAGCTTGGCGAGGTACTGGGTGGTGCCGAGCGCGAGCAGGTTGATCGCGACACCGGAGACGATGTGGTCGACGCCGAAGGTGACGGTCGCGACGGCGTGCACCAGGCCGCCGAGGACGCCGAAGGCGATCCCGCACAGCAGGCCGAGCCAGGGGCTGTGCTGCCAGCCGACCCAGCCCGCGCCGAAGGTGCCGAGGATCATCATGCCCTCGAGGCCGATGTTGACCACGCCGGAGCGCTCGGACCACAGGCCGGCGAGACCGGCGAGGCCGATCGGCACGGCCAGCCCCAGCGCGGCGCTGACCTGTCCCTCGGAGGTGAGCTGGTTGGCGCCGGTCAGCACGCGGACCGCGGCCACCAGGATCAGCGCGCCCGCGGCGATCAGGAGGACCCGGCCGAGGGTCCGGCCGGAGCCGCCGGCCGCGGTGTCGGTCTTGGGCGCCGCGGGCGGCGGCGTGTCGGTCATCGTGGCAGTCATCACGCCACCTCCTGCTTCTCGGTCGGGGCGGCGGCGGCCTGGGCGGCGAGTTCGGCGCCCACGCGCTGCTGCTGGTGCCGCAGGCCGTAACGGCGTACGACTTCGTAGGCGATGACGACGCACAGGACGATGACGCCCTGGATGACGCCGAGGATCTCCTTGTCGTAGCCCTGGAACTCCAGGTGGTTGGTGGTGCGCTCCAGGAAGCCCCAGAGCAGGGCGCCGAGCGCGATGCCGATCGGGTGGTTGCGGCCCAGCAGCGCGATGGCGATGCCGGTGAAGCCGATGCCCGCCGGGAAGTCGTTGCTGAACTGGTGGCTGTCGTTGAGCAGGGTCGGCATGCCGATCAGGCCGGCCACCGCACCCGAGATGACCATGCTGGTGGCGACCATCTTCTTCACGCTGACGCCGCTGGCCGCGGCGGCGGTCTCGGACAGTCCGACGGTGCGCAGGTCGAAGCCGAACCGGGTACGGCCCAGGACGAACCAGAAGGCGAAGCCGACGAGCACGGCGATGACGATGAAGCCCCACAGCTCGCCGGCCGGGCCGGTGTCGAAGCTGAAGAAGTACGACGACTCCGGCAGCGGCTTGGTGGACACCAGGGTGCCCGCCTTGTCCAGCTGGCCGAGCTGCTCGGGCTGCAGCAGGTAGCCGATGATCGCGGTGGCGATCGAGTTCAGCATGATCGTCGAGATGACCTCGCTGACGCCCCGGGTCACCTTCAGCACGCCCGCGATGGCCGCCCACAGGGCACCGCTCGCCATGGCGCACAGGATGATCAGCGGGATGGCGATCCAGCCGGGGGCGGTGAGCGCGCCGCCGAGGACGGCGGCGATGAAGGCGGCGATCCGGTACTGGCCGTCGACGCCGATGTTGAACAGGTTCATCCGGAAGCCGATGGCCACCGCGACGCCCGCGAGGTAGTACGTCGTCGCCTTGTTGAGGATGTAGACCTGGCTGTCGCTGGCGGTGCCGTAGGTCAGCATGTCGCTGAAGGCGTCGCCCGGGTTCTTGCCGGTGGCGAGGATCACCAGGGTGGTGACGACGAGGGCGGCGACGATCGCCAGCAGCGGCGCCGCGACGGCGAGGAGCAGCCGCTCCCTGTCGATCCGTGAGATCAGCTTCTTCATCGGACGTCGTCCTCCGTGTGCTCCAGGTGGCCGGTGGCCGCACCCGTCATGGCGGAGCCCAGCACCTCGGGGGTGATCGTGGCGGGGTCGGCGTCGGCGACCAGACGGCCGCGGTACATCACCCGCAAGGTGTCGGAGAGCCCGATGAGCTCGTCCAGGTCCGCGGAGATCAGCAGCACGGCCAGGCCGTTGCGGCGGGCGTCGCGGATGTGGTCCCAGATCGCGGCCTGCGCGCCGACGTCCACGCCCCGGGTGGGGTGGGCGGCAATGAGGAGCTTCGGCGTGTGGCTCATCTCCCGGCCGACGATCAGCTTCTGCTGGTTGCCGCCGGACAGCGAGCCCGCGGTCACCTCGATGCCGGGGGTGCGGACGTCGTAGGACTCGATGATGCGCTCGGTGTCGGCGCGGGCGGCCTTGAGATCGAGCAGTCCGCCGCGGGAGTTGGGCTCCTCGGTGACGTGGCCGAGGATGCGGTTCTCCCACAGCGTCGCCTCCAGCAGCAGGCCGTGGCGCTGGCGGTCCTCGGGGATGTAGCCGACGCCGGCCTCGCGGCGCTTGCGGGTGGGGAGGTGGGAGATGTCGGCGTCGTCGAGGGTGATCGTGCCGGTGTCCGGGGTGCGGATACCCATGATCGCCTCGACCAGTTCGGACTGGCCGTTGCCCTCCACACCGGCGATGCCGAGCACCTCGCCCTTGTGGATGGTGAGGGAGATCTGGTCGAGGATGACGCGCTCGACGCCGTCGAGGTCGGTCTGCGTCAGCCTGAGCCCGTCCACCTTCAGCACGGGGACGTCGGTGACGGTGGACTCCTCGGTCGCCGGGGTGGGCAGCTCGCTGCCGACCATCAGCTCGGCGAGCTGCTTGGTGGTGGTGGAGTGCGGCTCGACCGTGCCGACGGTGGTGCCGCGCCGGATGACGGTGATCTCGTCGGCCACGGACAGCACCTCCCCCAGTTTGTGGGAGATGAAGATGACGGTGAGCCCCTCCGCCTTGAGGTCGCGGAGGTTGTCGAAGAGGGCCTCGACCTCCTGCGGCACGAGGACGGCGGTGGGCTCGTCGAGGATGAGGATCCTGGCGCCGCGGTAGAGGACCTTGAGGATCTCCACGCGCTGGCGGTCGGCGACGCCGAGTTCCTCCATGAGCACGTCGGGACGTATGTTCAGCCCGTAGGCGCCCGAGATCTCCTGGATCTTCGCGCGGGCCTTCGCGCCGATCCCGTACAGCTTCTCCGCGCCGAGGACGACGTTCTCCAGGACGGTGAGGTTGTCGGCGAGCATGAAGTGCTGGTGCACCATGCCGATGCCGCGGGCGATGGCGTCGGCGGGGTTGTGGAAGGTGACGGGCTCGCCGTTCACCGTGATGGTGCCCTCGTCCGGCTGCTGCATGCCGTAGAGGATCTTCATCAGGGTGGACTTGCCGGCGCCGTTCTCACCGCACAGGGCGTGGACCGTGCCCGTGCGGACGGTGATGTCGATGTCGCGGTTGGCGACGACGCCGGGGAAACGCTTGGTGATGCCGCGCAGTTCGACGGCAGCGGGAGGGCTGGACGCGTTGATGGCGCACTCTCCTCGGGGAAAGGGGCTGCGTAGGGGAGGCAGGCGTCGGCGACGCTAGCGCGGCAACTCCGTGCTACACGCGTAGAGTTGACACATTGTTATGGCTCGGCGGGGGCTGGTCGTACGCCCCTCGCCGAGCCGAGGTCCGGCGGGAACCGTCAGGTCACGGGGTGGTCTTGACCTTGATGTCGCCGTCGACGATCTTCTTCTGGGCCGCGTCCAGCTGGGACTTTATGTCGTCGATGAAACCGCCGCTGGTGGCCAGCGAGACACCGTTCTTGGCGAGCGAGTAGTTGTTGACGCCGTTCAGCGGCTTGCCGTCGTGGACGGACTTGATGAAGTCGTAGACGCCGACGTCGACGTTCTTGACCATCGAGGTCAGGATCGAGTTCTTGTACTTCGCCAGGCCCGGGATGTTGTACTGGTCGGAGTCCACGCCGATGGCCCAGGCGCCCTTGACGCCGCTGACGGCCTCGATCGCGCCGTTGCCGGAGGAGCCGGCCGCCGAGTAGATCACGTCGGCGCCGTTGTCGAGCATGCCGGACGCGGCCTCCTTGCCCTTGTCGGGGCTGGCGAAGCCGGAGGTGTCCGAGCCGTGGCTCAGGTACTGGGTGTCGACCTTGACCTTGGGCTTGGTGTCCTTGACGCCCTGGACGTAGCCCGCCTCGAACTTCTTGATCAGCGGGTTGTCGACGCCGCCGATGAAGCCGACGTGGTCCTTCTTGGTCTTCAGCGCCGCGGCGACACCGGCCAGGTACGAACCCTGCTCCTCGGTGAAGGTGATGCTGTCGACGTTCTTGGCGTCCACGACCGAGTCGACGATGCCGAAGCTGACCTTCGGGTACTTCGCGGCGACCTTGGTCATCGAGGTGGCGTAGGCGTAGCCGACACCGATGATCGGGTTGTAGCCGGCGTCGGCCAGGTCGGTCAGGCGCTGCTCACGGTCGGCCTCGGTGTCGGAGGTCTTGGCGGTCAGCTCCTTGATCGAACCCTTGAACTCCGCCTTGGCCTTGTCGGCGCCGCGCGCGGCGGAGTCGTTGAAGGAACGGTCGCCGCGGCCGCCGACGTCGAAGGCGAGGCCGATCTTGACGCCGCCCTTGCCGCCGTCGGAGGACGAGGAGGGCGACTTGTCGCTGCCGTTTTCGGAGGAGGTGCTGCCACAGGCAGTGGCAGACAGTGCGAGGGCTGCGGTGGCGATGCACGCAGCGGAAAGCTTGGCTACCCGGCGCACGGGAGGCTCCTTCACCTGACCTGAGCGCCATGTCGGCGCTTGTTGTGAGCACCATGCCAGTGCCCGAGCCGAGACGCCCCGGCGGCGTCGGCTTCGCGGCATCGTAACGCGCGTAGATGTCGGAAAGAGACCTCTCCGGAAGCCGTTATCGATTCGAGGCAAACAGCGTCTGAACTGAGGGTCTGCGGCTGCCGCGGCGACCATTGCGGTCTGTTCACGAATGGCTTACGGACATGTTGCGCCGGGGGTCCGGACGTCCCCGGACCAGGGACGTCCGGCTCTTGCGGCGGCCGGTCGGCAGCCCACGCCGTTCCTGCCGAGGCCTCGCGTTGTCCCTGCCCAGGGCCCCGCTTGTCCCTGCCCAGGGCCCCGCGCCGGATCGCCCGGCGGACCCCGCCGGACCCGCCGACGCCCCACGCCGGACCGGCCGGTGGACCGAGCCAGGCTCGTCGGCGCCCCACGCCGGACCGGCCGACGGGGTCGCTCTCGGCCTGTCGCGGACCCCGCCGCGCCTGCCCGGCGGACCACACCGGCGGTGCGGGGTCAGCCACGCCCCCCGTGGCCGCCGACTCGTCCGCGTCGAAGTCGCCCTGGCCCCAGGACGCGCGCGGTGCGCTCGCCCGGGGGACGCCCGCCGGGGCGGACGGGCGAGCGGGCAGCCCTGAAACGGGAACTCCCAGGCCCCGCGCCGAGGCCGCCGACGGACCACGCCGGAGCTCACCCGCCTCGCGGTCCGGCGGACCTGGCCGGAGGCCCACGGACTCACGGTTCGCGGGCCTCGGCGGAGACCGTCGGCGGGGCGGGGCTGCGCGCTAGCGTTCCGCCGCGTCCAGGAGGGCGGCTGCGGTGAAGAGTTCCACGCCCACCGTGATCGCCGACTCGTCGACGTCGAAGTCGCCCTGGTGCAGGTCGCGCACGGTCCGCTCACCCGGGGGACGCACACCGAGGCGGGCCATCGCGCCGGGCACGTGCTCCAGGTACCAGGAGAAGTCCTCGCCGCCCAGGCTCTGTTCGGTGCCCTCCACGGCGTCCGGGCCCCGCCGGGCGGCCATGGCGTGCCGCAGCAGGTCGGTGACGGCCTGGTCGTTGACCACCGGCGGGACACCGCGCACGTAGTTGATCTCCGACTTGGCGCCGTGCAGGTTGGCGACCTCGTCGATGGCGGCGACGACGACGTCCGGCACCTGCCGCCAGGTGGCGAGGTCGAGGCAGCGCACCGTCCCGGAGAGCTCCGCGTGCTGCGGGATGACGTTCGGGGCGTGGCCGGACTCGATACGTCCCCAGGTCACGGCGAGGCCGCTGCGGCTGTCGACGCGGCGGCCGACCAGCGCGGGCACGTCGGTGGCGACCCGGGCGGCGGCGGTGACCAGGTCGGTGGTCAGGTGCGGCCGGGCGGTGTGGCCGCCGGGCCCGTCGAGGGAGACCTCGAGCCGGTCGCAGGCGGAGGTGATCGGGCCGGTGCGCAGCCCGATCCGGCCGGCGTCCACGCGGGGGTCGCAGTGCACGGCGACGATCCGGCCCACACCCTCCAGCGCCCCCCACTCGATGGCGTCGGCGGCGCCGCCCGGCAACACCTCCTCGGCGGGCTGGAAGATCAGCCGGACCGGCTGCGGCAGCCTGCCCTGCCGGTGCAGGTCCGCCAGCACGAGGCCGGCGCCGAGCACCACGGTGGTGTGCACGTCGTGCCCGCAGGCGTGCGCCCGGTCGGGCACGGTGGAGCGGTAGGCGCACTCGCTCTTGGTGTCGGGGATGGGCAGGGCGTCGATGTCGGCCCGCAGCGCGAGCGCGGGGCGGTCGCCGCCCCAGTGGCCGATGTCACAGACGAGTCCGGTCCCGGCGGCGAGCACACGCGGCTGCAGCCCGGCCTTCTCCAGCCGTGCCTTGATCGCGGCGGTCGTGCGGAACTCCTGGTTGCCGAGCTCCGGATGCATGTGCAAGTCGCGCCGGAACGCGATGAGTTCGGCACGCAGCGCCTCGGGCAGCGTGCCGGGAAGCAGCGCTTCCGCGGCCGGCAGATCGACTTCGGACTCCAGTGACATCAGTTGCTTCACCCTCTGAAGGGTAGGACGCCGGGACGGCCGACCGAGCCTCGATCAACAAACTTCAGCCCGTCAGACGAAGAAAAACTCGGCCCTCGGCGCATGGGATTCGGTTGAGGTGGGTAAACCACTCCTTTCTCTACGCATACCACGCTGCGCTCCCGTGCGGCGTGTTTGTTCACCTGTCGGAATCGTCACCCCCGCCCGACGGCCCGGCCACACGGCGGACGCGGCGTACGGCCACTCGGCGCACACAGGCCGCATTCCCCCGCATACCCCCGCGACGCGCGTCCCATGAGCGCGGCGGTCCCCGCGAACAGCCGGTGCCGGGCCGGTGAACCGCCGGACACGCGCCGGGCTCCGGGGCTAGGGTCCGGCCACGTGAGCGACGACACCCCCGACTTCATCCGCGCCACCCGGGCCTCGTACGACGAGATCGCCGATCCGTACGCCGAACAGCACCCGGACAGCCTGGCCCACCACCCCCTGGACCGGGCGCTGCTCACCGGCTTCGCCGAGCAGGTCCGGGCGGCCGGCCCGGCTCCCGTCGCCGACGTCGGCAGCGGCCCCGGGCACGTCACCGCGCGGCTGCACGCGCTCGGGGTGCCGGTCTTCGGGGTCGACGTCTCGCCGCGCATGGTGGCGCTGGCCCGCCAGGCGCATCCGGGGCTGCGCTTCCATGTGGGTTCGATGCTGCGCCTGGACCTGCCGGACGAGACGCTGGGCGGGGTCCTCGCCCTGTACTCGGTCATCCACGTCCCGGACGAGCACCTGCCGGGGGCGTTCGCCGAGTTCCACCGCGTGCTGGTGCCCGGCGGGCACGTGCTGCTCGGCTTCCAGTCCGGCGACGAGGAGGGCCGGATGCGTCTCACCGAGCGCTTCGGCCGGGAGATCGGGCTGGACTACCACTGGCGCACGCCCGAGACGGTGGCCCGGCACCTGGCCGCGGCGGGGCTGCGGCCGACGACCCGCGTGCTGCGCGAGCCGGACGGGGAGGAGACCCGGCCCCGCGCGTTCGTGCTGGCGCGCAAGCCGCCCGCGGTCACACCGCACTGACCGGAGGCAGCCGCGGGCGCGGTCACACCGCGCTGACCGCCGACAGGCGGTGGACGTCGCGGGCGGTGTCCGTCACGCCCGACAGGAAGCCCTGGGCGCGGGGTGAGGCGCGGTCGGTGAGCCAGGCCGGGTCTATGTCGCAGACGGCGACGCGGACCGGGGTGCCGGCCAGGGCGAGGGGCAGGGTGTGCACGACCGTGGAGGGGAAGCTGAGGATCGTGCGGCCGACCGGGCCGCGGCGGGCGATCAGCTCCAGCGGGAGGTCCGGGCGGACCACCTCCAGGCCGGTCTCCAGCACCAGCCGGTGCAGTTTCTCGGTGCTCTCGCGCCGGTGCGCGAAGTAGCGGGTGGCGCCGTGCGCCTTGGCCAGGGTGCGCACCGCCTCCAGGTAGCGCTCGGCGTCGACCACGCCGGTCTCCACCAGGGAGGTGCCCACCATGTCGGCGCCCTTGGTGATGCGGGGCGGCCCGAAGCGGGCGCGGGTCCAGGCGAAGGCGTTCACCGTCACCGTCACCCCGTCCGGCCGCTCGTCCACCGGCATGGCGGAGAAGATCTCCACCTGCCGCTTCCCGCCCGGCGTCAGACGCCGGCGGGCCGAGGAGGAGACCGGGGCGAAGAGCAGGTCCCGCGGGCCGGGGCGGCCGCCCTTGCGGTGCCAGCGCACCAGACGCTCGCCGCGGGCGAGCTGGGCGACGAACTCCATGGTGGCCGTGCCGTCGTCCACCACGACGAGGGCGGAGGCCCTGGTGATCGTCAGCAGCAGCTGCACGTAGCGGGAGAAGGGGTCGCCCAGCACGACGCGGTCGGCGCGGCGGAGCATGCCGGCCAGGCCGCCGATCGTCTGGAACGGCGCCGCCGGGCCGCCCCTGGCCTCCTCCCAGCGGACCTCGTGGCCCTCCTCGCGGGCGAGTTCGGCCATCCGGCGCAACTGGCCGCGGGTCATCGGGTCGGTCGGGGACAGCACGACGAGGGTGAGCTCCGCGCCGGGCGCATGGGCGTGCGCCCACTCCAGCACGTTCAGCAGCTGTACCGGGCTCTCGACGAACGCGAGAGTGGAGTGGCCGGCGGATCCGGCGCGGCGGCTCATCGGCGTATGACCGTTCCCCTGGTTGGTGTCGCCCGGACCGTCAGACCGTGACCGGCTCGCCCGCGGCGGCGGCGATCTCCGCCTCGGCGACCACGCCGGAGACGCGGCGCAGCTTCTTCATCGGGCCGAGCTCGGAGTCGTAGACCTTCTTGACGCCGTCGCCGAGGGACGCCTCGATGGCGCGGATGTCGCGCACCAGGCGGGTGAGGCCCTGCGGCTCGACGGAGGCGGCCTGGTCGGAGCCCCACATGGCGCGGTCGAGGGTGATGTGGCGCTCGACGAAGGTGGCGCCGAGGGCGACGGCGGCCAGCGTGGTCTGCAGGCCCGTCTCGTGACCGGAGTAGCCGATCGGGACGTTCGGGTACTCCTTCTCCAGCGTGTTGATCACGCGGAGGTTCAGCTCGTCGGCCTTCGCCGGGTAGGTCGAGGTGGCGTGGCACATGAGGATGTTGTCGCTGCCGAGCACCTCCACCGCGTGGCGGATCTGCCGCGGCGTCGACATGCCGGTGGACAGGATGACCGTGCGGCCGGTGGCGCGCAGGGCGCGCAGCAGCTCGTCGTCGGTGAGGGAGGCGGAGGCGACCTTGTGGGCCGGCAGGTCGAACTTCTCCAGGAAGGCGACCGCCTCGGTGTCCCACGGGGACGCGAACCAGTCGATGCCCTTCTCCTTGCAGTACTCGTCGATCTGCCGGTACTCGTCCTCGCCGAACTCGACCCGGTGGCGGTAGTCGATGTACGTCATCCGGCCCCAGGGGGTGTCGCGCTCGATGTCCCACTGGTCGCGCGGGGTGCAGATCTCGGGGGTGCGCTTCTGGAACTTCACGGCGTCGCAGCCGGCCTCGGCGGCCACGTCGATCAGCTTGAACGCGTTGTCCAGGTCGCCGTTGTGGTTGATGCCGATCTCGCCGCAGATGTAGACGGGCCTGCCCGGGCCGACCTCACGCGAGCCGAAGGTGCGCAGACGGGAGTGGGTGCTCATGGCGGGGACTTTCCTTACTTGTCGAGGGAATCGAGAGAGGGGCCGAGGATCCAGCTGGCGATCTCCCGGATCGCGCCGTCACCGCCGGGGACGGTGGTGACCGCGCGTGCGGCGCCGCGCACGACGTCGTGGGCGCTCGCGACCGCCACGGGCCAGCCGACGAGGGCGAAGCACGGGAGGTCGTTGACGTCGTTTCCGACATAGAGCACGCGCTCGGGCGCGATGCCCTGCTCCTCGCACCACTGCTTCAGCGCGAGGTCCTTGCGGTCGATGCCGTGCAGGACCGGGAGCTTCAGCTTCCGGGCCCGGGCGGCGACGACCGGGTTCTGCTCCGAGGAGAGGATCAGCATCTTCAGCCCGCTCCTGCGCAGGGCGGCGATGCCGAGGCCGTCCCCGCGGTGCACGGAGACGAACTCCTTTCCGTCGGCGTCGATCAGCACCCGGTCGTCGGTCTGGGTGCCGTCGAAGTCCAGGACGACCGCGTCTACGTCGTCGGCGGCCGGCAGCGCGCCGGGCCGATCCGCGTCGAAGAGGGGCGCGAGGGCGCGGGCGCGGGCGAGGTCGTGCGGGTCGTCGATCTCCAGCACCCGGGCGGGGTCGGTCCGCACCAGTTCCGTGCGGCCGAAGAAGCGGTGCCGGTGCTCGCGGAAGCCGGAGGCGTCCATCGCGTAGGCGGCGCCGGTCTCCAGCAGGTCCTGCGGGCGGTCCTGGCGGCGTGGGCGGTAGGACTTGTCGTGGTTGACGCCGTAGCCGCCGCCCGCGCCGGGCGAACCGGCCGCGGCAAGAGCGTCGACGGCGTCGTCGGCGTCGCGCCAGACGAATCCGTGGAACGGCGCCACGGTCACCGCCGTGTCGGCGCCGCCCTCGACGACCGCTCCGGCCACCCCGTCGATGTCCTCGCGGACCAGGAAGGGGCTGGTGCACTGCACCAGCAGGACCGCGTCCACGCGGGCCCCGTGCAGGGCCTCGTGGGCGTCCATGGCGTGCAGCACGGCCGCCTCGGAGGTCGCCGTGTCGCCGGCGATGGCGGCGGGCCGCAGCACGACCTCGGCGCCGGCCTCGCGGGCGGCGGCGGCGATCGCCTGGTCGTCCGTGGAGACCACGACGTCCGTCACCAGGCGGGCGGCCCGGCACTCGCGCACCGCCCGCGCCACCAGCGGCACGCCCCCGACGGGGGCGAGGTTCTTCGCGGGCACGCCCTTGGAGCCGCCTCGCGCGGGGATCACCGCGAGCACCCGGCGCACCGTCGCGCCGTGCCCCGCTTGCGGACTGGACATGGGTTCTGCTCCTCGGGGTGGGGTGGGGCGGCTCGCGGCCGGCCCGGTGGGGCGGCTCACGGCTCGCCCGGTGGGGCGGCTCACAGCTCGCCCATCCGCCGGATGACGGGCGCCACGCGCTGCACCCCGTGCCGGTAGGCGCCGCGCGCCGCGCGGCGCACGATCTGCCGGACCGGGCCCGGCTCGCGGTCGGCGGCGGGCGCGCCGGGCAGCGGGCTGCCGTCCGGGCCGAGGTGGTGCCGGGCGAGGATGCCGGGCAGGTAGCCGGGCGCCGTCGCGGGCGTGTAGTACGGGGTCAGCGGGGGCAGCCCGGCGGGCTGGGCGAGCAGCTTGGCGACGCGCTCGCGGGCCGCGTCGAAGGCGGTGGCGTACGCCCCTCCGCCGGAGGCGACGCCCTGCCGGGCCACCCACTCCTGGTCGGCCTCCGGCCGGTGCCCGGCGTCGAGCTGGTCCCAGGAGGCGAGGCAGCCGGATCCGACGAAGTGGTGGTTGCCGAGCGCCTCGCGCACGCCCAGGTCGGTGAGGACCACGGTCGGGATGCGGCGGTGCAGCGACTCCAGCGCGGCCGTCGAACTGATCGTGACCAGCAGGTCGGTGCGGTCCAGGACCTCGCCCATGTTGCCGTACACCAGGCGGAAGTTGGCGGGCAGCTCGAACCGCTGGGCCAGCTTCTGGTAGGGCAGTTCCTCGATGTGGGTGGTGTGTTCGCCCGGCTTGGAGCGCAGCTTGAGCAGCACCTCGCGCTTGGGGTGCAGGCGCGCGTGCCGTACCAGCCGCTCCAGCAGGTAGGTACGGTCCCGCCGGTTGTCCGGCACGGACGGCTGGGCGGCGAACACCACGGTGTGCGGCCTGCGTTCCGGCTCCGCGGCCGAGTCGCGGCCGCCGTCGTAGGCGGCTCCGCCGAGGAACGGCAGCGCCACCTCCGTCACCGACGAGGCGTCGGCGCCCACTCCCTCGTAGACCGCGCGGAAACGCTCCGCGTCCTGGCGGGAGTTGGCGAGCACCAGGTCCGCGCCGTGCCGCAGCAGCAGACCGTCGGCGAGCTTCTCGTAGACGACGCCGACGTAGCCGGTGACGACGACGGGACGCCTGGCGCGGCCCTCCCAGACCCGCTTCAGACCGTGCAGCACCGCCTGCACGCCGCCGCCGACGAGGGCGAGCACGACGACGTCGTACTCCCCTTCGGCCATGACGCGCAGGAACTCGACGGCCGTGACCTCCCGCAGGGAGTCGGCGCGCACGCCGACCTCGGCGAGCTGGCGCGCGGTGGGCGTGGACCGGCCGCGCAGCAGGAATCCGTCCAGTCCGGGGCCGGCTTGCGCGCCCTCCGCCGAGGCGGTTTCCATGGTCGGGCCCGGGGCGATCCGCGCCGCGGTCAGGGCACCCCATTTCCAGCGGGTGTCGGAGTCCGCGAGCACGGCGATTCGCGTGGGCTTCGGTGTACTTGGTGGCACGACGAAGACGCTAGGAAGCAATTCCTAGGTATGGCCCAACCACATCTCAACAAAGAGTTAACAACAGCCCGCCTGGAACCGAACTGGCTCGTCAAAAGCCTTCAGGCACAAGGGATGCACCGTTCCGACACATCGAGTTCATCCCCTGTACGCCCACCGGAAAGTTCCGCAGCCGGGCGCCCTCCTAGGGTTTCTCGAGTGCCAAAGCTTTCCGTGATCGTGCCGTTCTACAACGTCCAGCGATATGCGCCGGACCCCCTCAGAAGTCTTCGCCTGAACGCCCGCCCGGATTTCGAGTTCATCCTGGTCGACGACCATTCGACGGACGAAACTCCGGCGATTCTGGAGCGTGCGGCCGAGGAACTGTCCGGGGTCGCCCAGGTGCGCCTCGTCCGTCATGAGAAGAACGGAGGACTCGCCACCGCGCGCAACACCGGTCTGGACGCGGCGAGCGGCGAGTACCTGACGTTCCTGGACGGCGACGACTGGCTGGCCCCCGGTTACCTGACGCGCCTGGCCGGCGCGATCGAGGAGCTGGGCTGCGACTTCGTGCGGACCGACCATGTGCAGGCCACCGCCCGCGCCCGGACGGTGCACCGGGTCCCGCACGGGCGCCGCTGGGAGGTGCTCGATCCGCGCGACGCGATCCTGCCGGCCAACCGCACGACCTCCGTGGACTACGCCTACGCGTGGGCCGGCGCCTACCACCGGCGGCTGCTGGAGCGCGGCCTGCTGCACTTCACGGACGGGCTGCGCACGGCCGAGGACCGGCCGTGGATCTGGAAACTGCACCGCGAGGCGGAGTCGTTCGCCGTGGTGAGCCTGCTCGGCGTGTTCTACCGGCGCGGGGTGGCCTCCTCGCTGACCCAGATCGGCGACGCCCGGCAGCTCGACTTCATCCGCGCCTTCGACCAGGTGATCGAGGAGACCGCGGCGGACCCGGACGCCGCCCGGCTGCTGCCGAAGGCGGTGCGGACCTACTGCGCGATCATCGACCACCACCTCTCCGACGAGGCCAAGTGGGAGCCGGCCGTCGCCAGGCAGCTGCGGTCCCTGACCGCGGCCGCGATACAGCGCATGCCGCAGGACGCCCTCGGCGACGTGCTCGACACCATGGACCTGCGCCGTTCCGCCAGGCTGCGGCGGCTGCGGCGCCGGATCACCACAGCGAAGGCGGCTGCCTGATGTCCCGTACCACCCGCATCTACTGCGCCTCCACGCTCTACGGCGCCGCCACCCTGGCCGCCGCGCTGGACTCCGGCTGCTTCCCCGAGGCGGACCGCGAACTGCTGCTGGTGTGCAACACCTCGGCGATCCCGGAGACCACCCCGGCGCTCGACGAGATGCCGGGCTTTGAACCGCTGCGCGGCCACTTCGACGCCGTGCTGTCCTGGAACGAGGCCATCCACCCGTTCCACCCGGGCGCCTGGGTCCCCCGCCCGGACGACGTCCCGCTCTTCGAGCGCTACCTGCGGCTGCTGTGGGGCCTGGGCGAGGACCGGGTGGAGCTGGTCGTGGAGTCCCTCCAGGTCGCCCCGGCGCAGACGGTGGCCCAGCTGTTCACCGACGCCCCGATCGACGTCTACGCCGACGGCCTGATGAGCTACGGTCCCACCCGCAACAAGCTCGACCCGCTGATCGGCACGCGGGTGCGCCGGCTGCTGCACCTGGACCTGGTGCCCGGCCTGACGCCGATGCTGCTGACCGAGTTCGGCGTGCGGGCGCAGGTGGTGCCGACGGCCGCGTTCCTGAAGACGATGACCGAACTGAGCGCGGCCGTCACGGACCTGCCGGTGCTGCCGGACGGCTCGGCGCTGCTGCTCGGCCAGTACCTGTCCGCGCTGAACATCCTCTCCCCGCAGGAGGAGGAGGACCTGCACGTGCGGATGGCGCGGGGGGCGGCCGAGCGGGGCCACCGCTCGATCGTCTTCAAACCGCATCCCAGCGCACCCGCCCGCTACAGCCGCGCCCTGGAGGCCGAGGCCGGGAAGCTGGGCGTGGACCTCACCGTGCTGGACGTGCCCGTCCTCGCCGAGGTGCTGTTCGCGCAGTCGCCGCCCGGCCTGGTCGTCGGCTGCTTCTCCACCGCGCTGTTCACCGCGTCGGCGTTCTACGGCCTGCCGGTGGCCCGCGTCGGCACCGAGCCGCTGCTGGAACGCCTGACGCCGTACCAGAACAGCAACCGGGTGCCGGCCGTGCTCGCCGACGCGCTGGTGCCGGACCTCCAGGGCCGGGCGGGCGAGGACCCGGTCCCCGACGGCACGCTGAACGACCTGGTCACCGCGGTCGGCTTCACCATGCAGCCGCAGCTGCACCCGGACCGGCGCGCGGAGGCGGAGCGCTATCTCTCGCGGCACCTCGGCCCGCGCACCCTGCGCTACTTCAAGAAGAAGCGGCTCACCTCGCTGGGGCTGCCGGGCGGCATCCCGGAGCGGCTCGCCTTCCTGCCCCGCAACGCCACCGCACGCCGCGTGGTCCGACGGGCCCGGGCACTGCGGAAGGCCGTACGGCGCTGAGCGGCCCCCGGCCCGGCGACACGACCGAGGCTGCCGGGCCAGCGCCACGGCCGGGGCGGGCGGCAGGCCGACGGCGGCCGGCGCCCGGCGGGCGGCGGCCGGCCGCCGGGAAGCGAAGTGCAACGGGGAAGACAGGCTTCCGACGCGGCACGCTGGGATGCGGTTGATCAACCCGGAGTTCGACGCCTCCTGGATCAAGGACTCGCACCTCTCGAAGGCCGGGTCCGCGCAACGTGGTGACGCCCGGCTCCCCGGGCGCTGATCCCGGCACACGAGACGCCGATGAGCCCGGTCACGCCGGCGACGGTGGCGCACATCTTCCCCCAGGACCGGGGCCAGAGCCACTCGGTGGCGCCGGCCCGGAAGGTGACCGCGTCGCTGGGCCTGGCATGACCCGGCTCAGCGCACGGCCTGGTGCCGTCCCTCCCGCGGGGAAGGACCGCACCAGGCCGGCGTGCGCGGCGGCCGTTACAGCAGCACCCCGAGGTACTGCACGATGCTGGCGAGAAGGTCGGTGATCATGTCCTGCTCCTAACCTCCCCGTTTCGGTTGGGGTGGCTGAGCTGGGCTGATCTCGGGGGCCCGCGATTTTGGCTGCTGGTCGAGGAGTGGGCATGGCTGGGGCCCGAC
>NZ_JBIRUY010000048.1:0-68510 GCF_044335305.1 Streptomyces sp. NPDC020490
AAGACCGAAGACAGTCGCCCACGACCAGCCGGAGCACCACGGAGGGCTCCCACACCACCCCATCTGAACTGCACGTTCGAAGATGGCGGAGGCTCCGTGTAGACGATGTCCGGGTCACCTTCGAAGCGAAGCAAGTTGAACGAGCCCGCCAAACTGGCATGTTCACCCGCCGAGTTCGGCAAAACCTGCACGTGCAGCCAGCGGTGGCCGGTGAAGTCCAACAAGTGGGCGAGTTGGCGACGCATGACCTCGTGGCCGCCGATGGGCCGCAGCAGCACCGCCTCGTCCAGGATCACCCATGCCAGCGGCGGCTGTTCGCGCTCCAGGATGCGTTGACGCTCCAGGCGGGCCGCCACCAGGCCCTCCAGGTCGTCGGGCATACCGGTGGCGAGCACTGCTCGCGCGTATTCCTCCGTCTGCAGCAGTCCGTAAACCAACTGTGCCTGGTACGTGGAGATGTATGTCGCGCGGGCCTCCATCTCCGCGTACGGCTGGAACCAGTTGGGGAGTTGGCTGCGCAGGACCAGGCCGATGAGGCGGGAGAACAGGCCGTCCGTGCCGAGGGCGGCGTCCACGCGTTCGGAGAAGTCGCGGGTGGGGACCTTCTTCGTGGTCTCGATCTGGCCGATGAGCGAGCCCGTGCAGAAGATGATGTCGCCGAGCTGGCCCTGTTTCAGGCCGTGGGCCTCACGGTGGCGGCGTAGCTCCCAGCCGTAGTAGTGCAGCGGTGGGGTCGAGAGTCTGGATGTTGGCCACGGTGGCACCTCCGGCGTGCAACGCCGCATGACGTTCGTTTCTCTTGGTAGCCAAGTGTGAGCGTTGGGTAACAGGTTGGGTGACGTGAATCACGTAACCGGTCCGCGGGAAGTGGACGTTCAGCCGCAGTACGGCGCAGAGTTCGCGTTGGGGGAGCACTCCGTCCGGCACCTGCGCCGCATCCTGCGGCTCTACCTCAAAGGCTCCGGCCTGCTCGCACTGGCCGACGCGGCCGAACTGGCGCTGACGGAAATCCTCACCAACGTCGTACGGCACGTACCCGGCCGCCGGTGCCGTGTCTGCTTCCTGCTGCTGCCCGGCGCGGTGCGGGTGGAGGTCTCCGGCGACTGCGCGCTGCTGCCCGTCCCGGGCAGCGGGGACGTGCTCGCGGAGGGTGGGCAACGGTCTGCTTCTCGTCGAGGCGGTCACCGACCGGTGGGGCGTGACGCCGCGCCTTGGCGGTGGCGGGAAGACGGTGTGGTTCGAATGCCTGGCCAAGAGGCCGGACTCACGGTGAGGCCGTGCCGGGGGACCGGAAGGGTGCTGCCGACGTGGCCCGGCGTGCCAGACTTTCCCCAAGACGCACCCACTGCGTCTGGCCGCTGCCCGACCCGCTCCGCGGAAGGAGACCCGCCGCTCATGACCACCGCACCTCACGGGGCCGGGACCTCCGTCCCTCCTATGCCGGAGAGGACCCCGAAGGCGCTCCGCGCCGCCATCGCCCGACACGCGCCGAAGCTTCTCGCCGACTTCGACCGGCACTGGCGTCGGGACATCGCCGATACCTACGACCTCGCCCCGGTCCCCGCCTTCATGGCCCGCTGGTGGAGCGAATACGCCTTGGCCCGTGACCCCCGGCTCGAAGCGAGGGTTCACCGCCTGGAGGACGAGGCCGCGCAGGAATCCGACTACGCCCGCGCCAAAACCCTCATCGAAGAGGCCGGGCGCATGCGCCGCACGGCTGCCGACGCGGAACCCGGCCAGTGACGGACGGATTCATGGGGCCACCCTGGCAGGCCGACTGGACGAAGGAAGCCGAGGACGCCAGGACCGCCCTCCCCGCAGAGGCATGTGCCCTGGTCGACGCCGCCCGCGCCGAACTCGTCACCGCGAAAGACCCGTACTTCCGAGGCATCGACAGCGGCCGTGATCTGTCGGCCGGTATGAGCGTCGAACCCGTCCAGTCCACCCGGCCGGGCGGTGCACATGTCATCTATTTCGATCACGGGCGCGGATGGCTGCGGTACCACTTCGTGCCCCGCATCACCGACCCGCAGATTGTGATCGACGAGTGCTTCTGGCGGTAGGCCGGGCCACGGTATGTCCCGCGCCGCGCTCACCGGCCGCGCAGTTCCGTCGGCACCGCGTCCGCCTCGGGCACCTGCCCGAAGGCCGGTGGTCTGGACGAGGAGACCGTCACCACCGCCCGAGGGGTTGGGGAAGCCGGATGTTGATCCGGCCGGCCTGTAGGTCGGTGTCGCCCGGGACGGCCTTGGCGTGGTGAGCCGGGACGAGTGGCTGACATGGTTTCACCGGGAGCACGCGGACTTCCCCGACTCCTTCGGCTCTCCGACCCGGCAACGCACCCTGTACCTACCGGGGTTCGACGTACTCTCCGCACTTGTATTCCTTTGAGAGCCGGACTGTTTCGGCCGTCGGGCGTCGTCGGCTGTGCGCACCGGGAGGCGGGAGCGGCAACCCCGCTCAGGGGGCGCCGCTCGGGGTGCGCGTCGACGAATTCGAGCGGATACTCGAAGTGGACGCTTTCGCACCTCTCCCTGCAGGTGCCCTCAAGCGTGACCGGACGTGACCGTCCGGTCGCAGCGATATGACCCCTCCCCATGATCCGCGTGCTTCGGCGCGCCACGGTCGCAGCGGCCATGCCGGTCGGGACGGGCGCGGTTGCACTGGGATGCGAAGAACAATCCACGCAAGAACACCGGGCCGGCCGGGCGTCACCGCTGCTTCCTATTGCCGCGAGGTATCCCATGACCACGACATGCCGCCTCAATTGCATCGTCCCCCCGCACATCCTCGAAAAGCTCCTGAGGAGTGATGACAGCGAGACGCACCAGGCCGCACTGGCCACCATGCTGACCACCGCATCCCTGCGTGGTGAGCGAAGGATCCGGGCGACCTTCGCCGGTGCCGCAGCTCTCGGCAACGGCCGGCGGACCGTCTTCGACTGCCGGCACGGCAGGTCTCTGCCCCTCGCGGTGCTCGCCCGGTCGGAGGACGGAGCCGCCTCCGGGGACGATTCCGTCAACCGGGCGTTCGACGGACTCGGCACGACGCGCGACTTCTACCACGCTTTGTTCCATCGCAACTCGATCGACAACCGGGGAATGCGCCTGGACGGGTACGTCCACTTCAGCACGCGATTCAACAACGCGTTCTGGGACGGCCAGCAGATGGTCTTCGGCGACGGTGACGGAAAGATATTCACCGACTTCACCGGATCCCTCGATGTCATCGCCCACGAACTGACGCACGGAGTCACCGAGAACACCGCGGGACTCGACTACCACAACCAGTCCGGTGCCCTGAACGAGTCCATCTCGGACGTCTTCGGATCGCTGGTCAAGCAGTGGTCGCTGAAGCAGACGGCCGACGAGGCGGACTGGCTGATCGGGGCCGAGATCTTCACGCCGGAGATCGACGCCGACGCCCTCCGCTCGATGAAGGCCCCCGGACACGCATACGACAACCCCCTGTTCGGCAAGGACCCCCAGCCCGACCACATGAGCAAATACGTCAGCCTGCCGGACACCGAGCCCGGGGACTTCGGCGGCGTGCACATCAACTCGGGTATTCCGAACAAGGCGTTCTACCAGACGGCCGTGGGCATCGGCGGATTCGCCTGGGACGCTCCCGGACTCATCTGGTACGAGTCGCTCAAGGCTTCCAGCGCGGATACGCAGTTCCAGGACTTCGCGGACACGACCTACCAGAAGGCCGAGGAACTCTTCGGGGCCGGCAGTGCCGAACAACTCGCCGTGCTGGCCGCCTGGCAGGAGGTGGGCATCCAGATCAGCGGGGTCCCGGCCGGGGTCGCCCGGGCGCGCACCCTCACGGCCGGCCGCGACGGCGGCGTGGGCCGGGAGGACGGCGTGGCCTCCCTGACCAAACAGGTCGGGGCACTGGCCGCCCAGGTGTCCGGGATGGCCAAGGATTTGGCCTCGCTGAAAGGCAAGTGACCGTCGGTGAACGACCGGAGGGCGGGCCGGCCTCGGCCGAGCGGAACGGCGAGAAGCGCCGCCCGGCCGGCCGGGGAGGTTGTGGACGATGAAGGTGACCCTGGCGACACACGGCGGGCAGGCGGCCGCGATCCGGCTCCGGCTCCCGCCCGAGGTGCTGGACACCGACACCCTGCCCACGAACGCCGCGGCGGAGCTGGCCGAGCTGATGGCTGCGGTCGGCCCGGCGGCCGGGACGGAACCGCCGCCGGGCCGGGCCCGGGACGCCATGAGCTACACGATCACCGTGGAGAAGGACGGCCGCACGACCGTCCTCACCCAGTCGGACACCACCATGACCCCGGAGTTCGCGGCCTTGCTCGGCTGGCTCGAGAGACACTTCGCACAGCGGTGACGAGCCGGGACGGACCGTTACCGCCCGCGCCGCTCTCGTCGGCCGCGCTGGGCTCAGCCCCGCGCCTCCGCCAGCACCGCGTCCGTGAAGGGCGGCCACACCTCGATCGCCCACGGGCCGAAGGCGCGGTCGGTCAGGGCGACGGCCGCGAGGCCCGCGTCCGGGTCGATCCACAGGAACGTACCGGACTGGCCGAAGTGGCCGAAGGTGCGCGGGGAGGACGTGGCGCCCGTCCAGTGCGGGGACTTGGAGTCGCGGATCTCGAAGCCGAGGCCCCAGTCGTTGGGGTTCTGGTGGCCGTAGCCGGGCAGGACGCCCTTGGTGCCCGGGTACTGCACCGTCATCGCCTCGGCGACCGTGCGCGGGTCCAGCAGGCGCGGCGCCTGCACCTCGGCGGCGAAGCGCAGCAGGTCGGCGGCGGTGGAGACGCCGTCCTTCGCGGGGGAGCCGTCCAGGGTCGTCGCGGACATTCCCAGCGGTGACAGGACCGCCTGGCGGAGGTATTCGGCGAAGGGGATCTCCGTCGCCTTGGCGATGTGGTCGCCGAGCTGCTCGAAACCGGCGTTGGAGTACAGGCGGCGCTCGCCGGGCGGGGCCGTCACCCGGTGCTCGTCGAAGGCCAGGCCGGAGGTGTGGGCGAGCAGGTGGCGGACGGTGGCGCCGGGCGGGCCGGCCGGCTCGTCGAGCTCGATCGCCCCCTCCTCGTACGCCACCAGGGCCGCGTACGCCGCGAGCGGCTTGGTGACCGAGGCCAGCGGGAAACGCCGGTCGCCCGGCCCGTGGGTCCCCAGGACCCTGCCGTCGGCCCGTACGACACCCGCCGCGGCGGCGGAAACCGGCCAGTTCTCGATCAACGCGAGGCTCTTGAGCGACATGCCGTCGAGCCTAGGGCCTCGCGGCGCCGGCTTCGGCGGGGGGTAGGCGTCGGCCGCCGGGCCGGGGGAGACGTACGGTCAACCGGCGGTCGGGCGGCGCCCGCGCCTCGTCCCCGTCCTGCCGATTTCTCATCGGTCGGCTTGCCTGGAGTGCGCTCGAAGGTCATAGCGTTGGGGCCATGACGGTGATGGAGACCCCGCGTACCAGGACCGACAGTTGCGCCGCCCCGCCGAACCCGCACCGGCGGCCGCAAGGACAGGACAGTTACACGATCAGCGAGGTCGTCGCCTTCACCGGGCTGACCGCGCACACGCTCCGCTGGTACGAGCGCATCGGCCTGATGCCGCACGTCGACCGGTCGCACACCGGTCAGCGCCGCTACAGCAACCGTGACCTGGACTGGCTGGACTTCGTCGGCAAGCTGCGGCTGACCGGCATGCCGGTCGCCGACATGGTGCGCTACGCCGAACTGGTCCGCGAGGGCGACCACACCTACCGCGAGCGGTTCGAACTGCTGGAGTCCACCCGCCGGGACGTGCTGACCCGGATCGCCGAACTGCAGGACACGCTCGCCGTGCTCGACCGGAAGATCAGTTTCTACGCGGACGCCGACCGCGCCCGCGAAGCGGAGAAGGTGTGATGACCGACACGCAGATCCCCACCGTACGACTCGGCGACACCGGCCCCGAGGTCGGTGTCCAGGGCCTCGGCTGCATGGGCATGAGCTTCGCCTACGGCCCCTCCGACGCCAAGCAGTCCCGGGCCACCCTGGAGCGGGCCCTGGAGCTGGGCGTCACCCTGTACGACACGGCGGACGCGTACGGGGCCGGCGAGAACGAGCGGTTCCTGTCCCCGTTCTTCAAGGCGCACCGGGACGAGGTCGTCGTCGCGACCAAGTTCGCCCTGTCGATCCCGGCGGACGACCCCACGCGGCGGATCGTCCGCAACGACCCGCCGTACATCCGCCAGGCCGTCGAGGCCAGCCTGAAGCGCCTCGACATCGACGCGATCGACCTCTACTACATGCACCGCCGCGACGTGAACGTGCCGATCGAGGAGAGCGTCGGGACGATGGCCGAGCTGGTGCGCGAGGGCAAGGTCAAGCACCTGGGCCTGAGCGAGGTGACCGGCGCGGAGCTGCGGGCCGCGCAGGCCGTGCACCCCATCGCCGCGCTGCAGTCGGAGTGGTCGCTGTTCAGCCGGGACATCGAGGAGGGGGTGGTGCCCGCGGCCCGGGAGCTGGGCGTGGCGCTGGTGCCGTACTCGCCGCTCGGCCGCGGCTTCCTCACCGGCTCCTTCACGAACGCCGACAAGGACCTCACCGCGGACGACTTCCGCCGTCAGCAGCCCCGGTTCACCGGCGAGAACGCGGCCGCCAACGCCGCGCTCCTGGAGCCGGTGCGCGCCGTCGCCGAGGCCCACGGGGTGACGCCGGCGCAGATCGCCCTGGCCTGGGTCCAGCAGCAGGCGGCCGTGCGGGACCTGCCGGTGGTGCCGATCCCGGGCACCCGCAAGCCGGAGCGGGTGGAACAGAACGCGGCGGCGACGCGGATCGAGCTGACGGTGGAGGAGCTGTCCCTGCTGGAGCCGATCGCCTCGAAGGTGGCGGGCGACCGGTACGCGGACATGACGTTCACGTCCGCGGGCCGGGAGTAGCGGCCGGCCGGGCGAACTCCGCCGGGGTCCGGCAGCGCCCGAAGGGGCGCGGGGAACTGCGCGACCGGCCACGACGGTGCCGCAGGCGACCGACCGATCGGACGGAAGGTCGCGGCACTTCCAGCGGAGCGCCAGAGCGCTAAAGCTCCGCCAGCAGCTCCGCCTTCTTCACCGAGAACTCCTCGTCCGTCACCAGCCCCGCCCGGTGCAGCTCCCCCAGGTGACGGATCCGCTCGGCGATGTCGGCGGGGTCGCGGCGGGGCCGGGGCGCGGTCACGGCGGCCACCGGCCGGGAGGCGCGGACCGCCGCCAGCACCGCCGCGGCGAACGGCAGGGACTCGTGCACGGGCCCGTAACCGAGCCCGAACACGACGGCGGCCGGGTCCTGGTCCGGCTGGGCCGGCTGCCCGGTCGCCCCGGCCTCCCGCCGCAGCAGCCGCAGATGCCCCTCGAACGCCTCGGGCGAGCGCCACTCCACCCCGCTCAGCTCGGTGACCGGGAAGCTCTGGTCGCCCGCCTTCCACTTCGCCGACGACGCGCCCGTCCAGAACCACCGGAAGGCGACCGTACGGCCGTCGAAGGACGCCTTCGCGTCGTACGCCTTGAACTGCCGCGGCGCCTCGGGAGCGGCCACCAGGAACTCGTCGGCCGGGCCGTCGTCGGTCAGCCGGGCCCGCAGCTCGTCGGCGTAGTACTCGGCGAGCGTCTCGCGCTCCGCGGGCAGCACCAGCCGGTACGGGTCGCACCCGTCGCTCAGCTGGCCCGCGGCCGCCTCCGTCAACGGGTCGGCGCCGGGGCGCGGCTCGGCCCGCAGCACGACTGTGCCCCGCTTGCCGGGGGAGAGCGTCACCCCGGCGAGGGCCGCGAGCGGCACCCGGCGTTCCCCGAGCGCCTGGAAGAGCTTGGGTGTTCGAATCCCCCGTTCGTAACGGATGAGCACGGAGTCGGACTCGAACTCCCAGGCGGCATGAAATCCGGCCAGTACGTCACCCATGCGGCTCATCGTATGCGCGACCGGCTTCTTCGTCGCCACCCCGTGCATACCGCAATTTCTGCGCCTCTACGCGCGTCCGGCCGCCGCGGGTCCGGACAAACCCGCGCTGCAGACCGCATCCTCGCGCGCGCACAGCACCGAGCCGTACGCGCCAACCCCGATGTCGGCGAAGTTGCGCAGGCTCTGCGTACCGGGCTCGAAGTAGCCGCTGTGGCCCTTCGCGCCGTCGGCCGACAGCACCCGTGCCCCGAACGCGGCCGCGACCGGGTCGGCGCCGTGGCCGAGCCCGCCGACCTCCAGGTAGGGCACGTCCTGCACCCAGTCGGTGGCGTTGCGCATCGACCACACCCGGGCGGAGGTGCGCAGGCCGGCCGCCCGCTGCACGCGCATGCCGGGGCTCGCGGCGACCGCGATGTCGGCCACCCGGCGCGGCAGCGCGTGCGCGGCGACCCCGCACACCACGGAGCCGTAGCTGTGGCAGAACAGGGAGACCGGCGCGGTCCCGGGCAGGCCGCGCACCAGCGCGTTCAGCCGCACCGCGCCGTTCTCGGCGCGCATCGCGGTGGCCGAGTCGATGCCGAGCCCGGCGGGCGCGGTGTAGTCGGCCCAGGCGATCACCGCCGTACGGGTCTCCGGGTCCGCCTCCCGCTCGGCCGCGTACAGGGACTCGCCCATGCCGACGGGCGCCGAGTACTTGCGGTTGGTGCGCTGGAAGGTGAGCAGGGCGGTGTCGACGCCGGGCACGATCACCGACACCCGCTCGGCCCGGGGCAGGTCTCCGAACACCTCGGCGACGCGCCCCGAGCCGGCCGGGTCGAAGGCGAGGATCTGGCGGCCCGGGCTCAGCAGCGACGCGTAGCGGTGCATGCGGCGGCCCGCCTCGTACTGCCCGGCGGCCGTGAGCCGGCTGTCGTGCATGCGCTTGAGCTCGACCCGGTGCTGGTGCGCGAGCGCGATCCGGTTGGCCTGATAGCGCAGGGCGACCGGCGCGCCGTTCATGTTGCCGACCGCGAGCGGGTAGTGCCGGGCGAGGTCGGCCCGCTCGCGGGGGGTGAGCGAGGCGAAGAAGCGGGCGATCCGGGCGGGGCTCGCGTCCGGGTGCGGCAGCCGGTGCCCGTGCAGCCGGCCGTGGTCCCAGGCGGTGACCGAGGCCTGCAGGGCGGTGGGCGCGCGGTGGGAGCGCAGCGCCGTCCAGCCGGTGGTGGCGAGCATCACGAACACGACGGCCAGCGCGAGCAGCGCGCGCCAGACGTTGAGCGGCGGGGAGGTTTCGAAGGAAGTCACTGAAAGGACACACTAGGAGAACGAGAGGGTCTCGTGCTGCCACAGTGACGCGGCTCACGTTCGGCTCATGTTTCAGAAGACGCGCCTGTGATACCTGAGCGTGTCCGCCAGTTCTCCGTGAGTGCCGGGCCCACCTGTTCGAGGTACGAGATCGTCAGCCGGCGCATGGCGTCCAGGCTGACGTCCCCCCGGCTGCTCCACTGCCGCTCGGCCAGCCGCATCACCCCGCCGAAGACGGCCACGGCCAGCCGGGGCCGCGGGTCGGCGTCCGCGTCCACGCCCTCACGCTCGGCCAGTACGCGGGCGAGGCTGTCCTCGATCTCCGTGCTGCGCCGCAGGTGGGCGGCGAGCAGCACCGGGGTCGACTCGATCACCTGGTACATGCGCAGGTACAGCTCGACCGGTACGACGGACTCGATGACGTCGCTGAGGCCGTCCCAGCCCTCCAGCACGGCCTGCCGCAGCGCCGTCATGGGCGCCTCCCCGGCCGGGCGGTCCCGTACGGCCTCGACGAACCGCGCCACCGCCAGCTCCTGCAGGAAGAGGGCCGCCTCCTGTTTGCCGGCGAAGTAACGGAAGAAGGTGCGCTGGGAGACGTCGACGGTCTCGGCGATCTCGTCTACGGTCGTCCGCTCGTAACCCCGGGTGGTGAACAGCTCGAGGGCGGCCCGCAGCAGGGCGTCCCGGGTGCGCTGCTTCTTGCGTTCGCGCAGTGTTTCCATGACCGTCAGTTACTGACTTGTGAACTGGTTTGTCAATTGTCAGAGGCTGTCACTAATCTCGAATGTATGACTAGTCAGACCACCGTCGACACGACGGGACCGGGAGACGGGGCGTCGGCGGCCCCGTCGGACCGGTCGCCGTCCTCCGGGCTGCGCGGCCACCCCTGGGTCACCCTGATCACCGTCGCCGTCGGGGTCATGATGGTGGCCCTGGACGGCACCATCGTGGCCATCGCCAACCCTGCCATCCAGAAGGACCTGAAGGCGAGCTTCGCCGACGTCCAGTGGATCACCAACGGCTACTTCCTCGCCCTCGCGGTCTCCCTGATCACGGCCGGCAAGCTCGGTGACCGCTTCGGACACCGGCAGACCTTCCTGATCGGCGTGACCGGCTTCGCCGCCGCCTCGGGCGCCATCGGGCTGTCCAGCAGCATCGCCGCCGTCGTCACCTTCCGCGTCTTCCAGGGCCTCTTCGGCGCCCTGCTGATGCCGGCCGCGCTCGGCCTGCTGCGGGCGACCTTCCCGGCCGAGAAGCTCAACATGGCCATCGGCATCTGGGGCATGGTCATCGGCGCCTCCACCGCGGGCGGCCCGATCCTCGGCGGCGTGCTCGTGGAGCACGTCAACTGGCAGTCGGTGTTCTTCATCAACGTGCCGGTCGGGGCGATCGCCCTGATCCTCGGCACCCTGATCCTGCTCGACCACCGCGCCGAGAACGCCCCGCGCTCCTTCGACATCCTGGGCATCGCGCTGCTCTCCGGCGCGATGTTCTGCCTGGTGTGGGCCCTGATCAAGGCGCCGACGTGGGGCTGGGGCGACGGCCGGACCTGGCTGTTCATCGTCGCCTCGGCGGTGGGCTTCGCGCTGTTCTCCTTCTGGGAGACCAAGGTGAAGGAGCCGCTGATCCCGCTCGGCCTGTTCCGCTCCGTCCCGCTGTCCGCGGGCGTCGTGCTGATGGTCCTGATGGCCATCGCGTTCATGGGCGGCCTGTTCTTCGTGACGTTCTACCTGCAGAACGTGCACGGCATGAGCCCGATCGACGCCGGTCTGCACCTGCTGCCGCTCACCGGCATGATGATCGTCGGCTCGCCGCTGGCCGGCGCGATGATCACCAGGCTGGGCCCGCGCATCCCGCTGGCCGGCGGCATGACGGCCACCGCCGTCGCCATGTACGGCATGTCGACCCTGCAGACCGACACCGGCAGCGCGACCATGTCGCTCTGGTTCGCCCTGCTGGGCCTCGGCCTCGCGCCGGTCATGGTCGGCGCCACCGAGGTCATCGTCGGCAACGCCCCCATGGAGCTGTCCGGCGTCGCCGGCGGCCTGCAGCAGGCGGCGATGCAGATCGGCGGCAGCCTCGGCACGGCCGTGCTGGGCGCCGTGATGGCCTCCAAGGTCGACAGCGACCTGGCGGGCAACTGGAAGGACGCCGGGCTGCCCCCGCTCACCCCGGCCCAGCTGGACCAGGCCGCGGAGGCCGTCCAGGTCGGCGTGGCGCCGGTCGCCAAGGGCACGCCCGAGGCGCTGGTAGCGAAGATCACGGACGTCGCGCACGACACCTTCATCTCCGGCATGAGCCTCGCCTCCCTCGTCGCCTGCGGTGTCGCGTTCGTGGCGATCTTCGTCGCCCTGCTCACCAAGCGCGGCAAGAACGCGGCGGCGGGTGCGGGCGCCGCGCACATCTGACGGCCCGCGAGCGGCTTCCGGCGGTCCCGGAAGCCGCTCGCGGTCACTCCCGCCCCATGCGGGCCCCGGGCTGCGGTGCGCTGCCGGAGGGTGACGGCGCGCCAACGCCCCGGATTAGCCCGCGGATCGGGGGTACCCGCATCACCGGGCCCCGAACAGACCCCGGGGCTCAGGGAGTTGATGATGGCGGGCTTCGGAAATGGAACGCGCAGGTACCCCCGCTCACGTGGCCGGACGTGGTCACGATGGGGGTCCCCCCGGGCGAGCCGGTTCGAGGCTGGGGGAGGGCCGGATCGCGCGACGCTCGGAATCATCGGAGTCATCTGCGCGGTCGCGGGATTCTTCGCGCTGGGGATCGTCCTCGGCCCCGTCGCGATCGTCTGCGGCTGGCTCGCAATGGGCCGCAGTTGGGCGGGCTCCCGCCCGGTGCCGGCTCTGGTCGCCCTCGTGCTGGGCGCCATCGACACGCTCCTGGCGATCATCTGGCTCGCCGGAGCGGCCACCCCGGGCAGCGGACTGCTCTGACCCGGGGCGACGGGCCCCCGGCGGGACGGCGAACACGACAACGCCGGGGGCTCGCCCGTGCGCCCGACGACCGCCACCGGCACCCGGCATGACCGCAGGCCCCACCGCGGGGAGCTCGGGCGCGGGCCCGCGCCGCGCGGGCGTCAGTGGTGGGCGGAGTGTTTTCGGAGGGCCGCGACCTCGGCGCGCAGGGCGCGGACCTCCGCGGTCAGAGCTTCGATCGCCTCGGTCTGGAGGCGTTCCTCCGCGTCGTCCCGTTCGAACCGGGCGATGAACCAGGTGGCGATGTTCGCCGTCACCACACCCAGCAGCGCGATCCCGGACAGCATCAGGCCGACCGCGATCATCCGGCCCAGGCCGGTCGTCGGCGCGTGGTCCCCGTAGCCGACCGTCGTCATCGTGGTGAACGACCACCACACCGCGTCACCCAGTGTGCGGATGTTCCCGTCCGGTGAGTCGCGCTCCACCGACAGCACGGCCAGCGACCCGAACATCAGCAGCCCCACCACGGATCCGGCGACGTACGTGGTCAGCCTGATCTGGGTGGCCATCCGCGCCCGCCGCCCCACCAGCAGCAGGGTGGCGACCAAGCGCAGCAGCCGCAACGGCTGCAGCATCGGCAGCACCACCGCGCCCAGGTCCAGCCAGTGCCGCCGCACGAACGCCCGGCGGTCGCCGGCGAGCACCAGCCGCGTCACGTAGTCCCCCGCGAACGCGCCCCACACCGCCCACTCGGTCGCCGTGCACACCGCGGTCAGCGACCGGCCGGCCGTGCTGTCCACGATCGGTACGGCGTAGGCGACGGCGAACAGTACGGCGAGCGCCAGCAGCGGCCGTTGCGTCAGCTCTTCCCACCGTGCCTGCGCCGTTTGTCGCTCCATACCCGCATGGTAAAGAACGAGTAAGGGCGGCGGAGCCGTCAGCCCCGCCGCCCTCGCGTCAGAAACCGTCCGCGAACGGCCGCGAACCGTCCGCGTCGCGGCTACGCGTCGCCGCCCGCCGCGCCCGGGTCCGCCGCCGTCACGTCGAGGACCCGGTAGCGGTCGATCGCCTGCTTCAGCACCGACCGGTCGACCTGGCCCTGCTTGGCCAGCTCGGTCAGCACCGCCACCACGACCGACTCCGCGTCGATGTGGAAGAAGCGCCGCGCCGCCCCGCGGGTGTCCGCGAAGCCGAAGCCGTCCGCGCCCAGCGACTGGTACGGCCCCGGCACCCACCGCGCGATCTGGTCCGGCACCGACCGCATCCAGTCGGACACGGCCACGAACGGCCCCTGCGCCCCGCCGAGCTTCCGCGTCACGTAGGGCACGCGCTGCTCCTCCTCGGGGTGCAGCAGGTTGTGCTCCTCGCACGCCACGGCCTCGCGCCGCAGCTCGTTCCAGGAGGTCGCCGACCACACGTCGGCCCGCACGTTCCAGTCCTCGGCGAGGATCCGCTGCGCCTCGATCGCCCACGGCAGGGCCACGCCGGACGCCAGGATCTGCGCCGGGATGGAGCCGGACGTGCCCTCGCTGAAGCGGTAGACGCCCTTGAGGATGCCCTCGACGTCCACGTTCTCCGGCTCGGCCGGGTGCCGGATCGGCTCGTTGTAGACGGTGAGGTAGTAGAAGACGTCTTCGCCGTGCGGGTGCTGCTCGTCCCCGCCGTACATGCGGCGCAGGCCGTCCTTCACGATGTGCGCGATCTCGAAGCCGAACGCCGGGTCGTAGGCCACGCACGCCGGGTTGGTCGAGGCGAGCAGCTGCGAGTGGCCGTCCGCGTGCTGCAGACCCTCACCGGTCAGCGTCGTACGGCCGGCGGTCGCGCCCAGCACGAAACCGCGCGCCAGCTGGTCGGCCATCTGCCAGAACTGGTCGCCGGTGCGCTGGAAACCGAACATCGAGTAGAAGACGTACACCGGGACGAGCGGCTCGCCGTGGGTGGCGTAGGCCGAGCCGGCCGCGATCAGGGAGGCCGTGCAGCCCGCCTCCGAGATGCCGTCGTGCAGCATCTGCCCGGTCGGCGACTCCTTGTAGGCGAGCAGCAGATCGCGGTCGACCGCCTCGTACTGCTGGCCGAGCGGGTTGTAGATCTTCGCGCTCGGGAAGAACGAGTCCATGCCGAACGTGCGGTACTCGTCCGGCGCGATCAGTACGAACCGCTTGCCGATCTCCTTGTCCCGCATGAGGTCCTTGAGCAGCCGCACGAAGGCCATGGTCGTCGCGATGGACTGCTGACCGGAGCCCTTCTTCACGGTCGCGTACGCCTTGTCGTCCGGCAGCGGGAGCGGCTTGGAGCGGACCAGCCGGGTCGGCACGTACCCGCCGCACTGCCGGCGCATGTCGTGCATGTACTGGATCTCTTCGGAGTCCCGGCCCGGGTGGTAGTACGGCGGCACGCCGGACTCCAGCTCCTTGTCGGAGATCGGCAGGTGCAGGCGGTCCCGGAAGCGCTTGAGGTCGTCGACCGTCAGCTTCTTCATCTGGTGGGTGGCGTTGCGGCCCTCGAAGTTCGGGCCCAGCGTCCAGCCCTTGACCGTCTTGGCGAGGATGACCGTCGGCTGGCCCTTGTGCTCCTTGGCCGCCTTGAACGCCGCGTAGATCTTGCGGTGGTCGTGGCCGCCGCGGCCCAGCATCAGGACCTGGTGGTCGGTCATGTTCTCGACCATCGCGCGCAGCCGCTGGTCGTCGCCGAAGAAGTGCTCGCGGATGTACGCGCCGGTCTCGGTGGCGTACGTCTGGAACTGGCCGTCCGGCGTGGTGTTCATCTTGTTGACCAGCACGCCGTCGCGGTCCTGCGCGAGCAGCGGGTCCCAGGAGCGGTCCCAGATCAGCTTGATGACGTTCCAGCCGGCGCCGCGGAAGACCGACTCCAGTTCCTGGATGATCTTGCCGTTGCCGCGCACCGGGCCGTCCAGGCGCTGCAGGTTGCAGTTGACGACGAAGGTCAGGTTGTCCAGGCCCTCGCGCGCGGCGATCGACAGCTGGCCGAGCGACTCCGGCTCGTCCATCTCGCCGTCGCCGAGGAAGGCCCACACGTGCGACTTGGAGGTGTCGGCGATCCCGCGCGCGTGCATGTAGCGGTTCATCCGCGCCTGGTAGATCGCGCCGATCGGGCCGAGGCCCATCGAGACGGTCGGGAACTCCCAGAAGTCCGGCATCGAGCGCGGGTGCGGGTAGCTGGACAGGGCGTACGGCGCCTTCGACTTCTCCTGCCGGAAGCCGTCCAGGTGCCGCTCGCTGAGCCGGTCCAGCAGGTACGCGCGCGCGTAGATGCCCGGGGAGGCGTGCCCCTGGAAGAAGACCTGGTCGCCGCCGTCGCCCTCGTCCTTGCCGCGGAAGAAGTGGTTGAAGCCGACGTCGTAGAGCGACGCGGAGGACGCGAAGGTGGCGATGTGGCCGCCGACCCCGATGCCGGGCCGCTGGGCGCGTGAGACCATCACCGCCGCGTTCCAGCGGGTGGCGTTGAGGATCTTCCGCTCGATCTCCTCGTTGCCCGGGAAGAACGGCTCGTTCTTGGTCGGGATCGTGTTGACGTAGTCCGTGCTGCGCATCTCGGGCACGGCCACGCGCTTCTCGCGGGCCCGCTCGATCAGCCGCAGCATCAGGTAGCGCGCCCGCTCCCGGCCGCGCTCGTCCACGGCGGCGTCGAGGGAGTCGAGCCACTCCTGGGTTTCCTCGGGGTCGAAGTCAGGAACCTGACTCGGAAGGCCGCCAATGATGATCGGGTTGCGATCGGATCCGGAAGCCACGCTGGTCCTTACCTGTCAGAGGGCTGCTGTCAGCTGCATTTTCGGTACGCCTGCACCGCTTCCCCATCGTGTACCTCGGGGAGGCAAACGTCATCTCTACTGAGAGGTAACCGGGGCCTGTATGCGAAGACCGGGGTTCCCAATGGGGCAAAGGGGGCACAAGGGTGTGGTGGAGGTCACTCGCGGAGGGGACGGCGTGCCTGGAGTTGCGGTGACACGGCCAGGATCGTCACCGTTTCGGCGGTCTGGACGGCCGGGTACTTGCGCGATCCGCCCCGCCCGTGTGGACTACGGCCAATGCTTCGCGCACGCGCGTGGCTGAACCATCACCAAGACATGATCAGGAGGCAACCCGTGAGCGCGACCGCGGACCACGCGGAGGAGCGGACGAGCCCTGCCGTCAGGCTGGGGTTCCAGCCCGAGCAGGTGGTCCAGGAGATCGGCTACGACGAAGACGTCGACCAGGAGCTCCGCGAGGCCATCGAGGACGTCATCGGCAGCGACCTGGTGGACGAAGAGTACGACGACGTGGCCGACGCCGTGGTGCTGTGGTTCCGCGACGAGGACGGCGACCTGACGGACGCGCTGGTGGACGCCACCACGTACGTCGAAGAAGGCGGCTCGATCCTGCTGCTGACCCCGAAGACAGGCCGGGACGGCTACGTGGAGCCGAGCGACATCTCCGAAGCCGCGACGACGGCGGGGCTGTCCGCCTCCAAGAGCGTCAGCGTGGGCAAGGACTGGAGCGGCAGCCGGCTGGTGACGCCCAAGGCGGCCAAGACCAAGAAGTGACACGCCCGGGGCGGGCCGGTGCGACCGGCCCGTCCGTCGGCGTCCCGTGATCGCTGCGTAGGGTGGTGCCACCACCCAGACAGCCCCACCGGAAGGGACGTACGACCCATGGCGATCCAGGTCGGAGACAAGGCCCCCGACTTCGAGCTGAAGGACAACCACGGCCGCACCGTGAAGCTGTCCGACTTCCGCGGTGACAAGAACGTCGTCCTGCTCTTCTACCCGTTCGCCTTCACCGGCGTGTGCACCGGCGAGCTGTGCGAGGTGCGGGACAACCTGCCGAAGTTCGCCGACCGCGACACCCAGGTGCTCGCCGTCTCCAACGACTCCATCCACACCCTGCGCGTCTTCGCCGAGCAGGAGGGCCTGGAGTACCCGCTGCTGAGCGACTTCTGGCCGCACGGCGAGGTCTCCCGCGCCTACGGCGTCTTCGCCGAGGACAAGGGGTGCGCGGTGCGCGGCACCTTCGTCATCGACAAGGAGGGCGAGGTGCGCTGGACGGTCGTCAACGCGCTGCCGGACGCCCGTGACCTGAACGACTACGTCAAGGCGCTCGACACCCTCTGATTTTGTCGCCGCCAAGGCCTGCGGCGGACGGGAACCCGTCACTAGGATCAAACCGTTGATCCGATGTCATAACGCGCGGCGGGGCTCCCCGCCCAACACACCAATGGAGGACTCGTGGGAGTCAGCCTCAGCAAGGGCGGCAACGTATCACTGACGAAGGAGGCCCCGGGCCTGACCGCGGTCCTCGTCGGCCTGGGCTGGGACGCCCGCACCACGACCGGCACCGACTTCGACCTCGATGCCAGCGCGCTGCTGCTGAACAGCTCCGGCAAGGTCGGCAGCGACCAGCACTTCGTCTTCTTCAACAACCTCAAGAGCCCCGACGGCTCGGTCGAGCACACCGGCGACAACCTCACCGGTGAGGGCGAGGGCGACGACGAGGTGATCAAGGTCAACCTCGCGGGTGTCCCGATGGACATCGAGAAGATCGTCTTCCCGGTCTCCATCTACGACGCCGAGAACCGCCAGCAGTCCTTCGGCCAGGTCCGCAACGCCTACATCCGCGTCGTGAACCAGGCCGGCGGCGCGGAGATCGCCCGCTACGACCTGAGCGAGGACGCCTCCACCGAGACCGCCATGGTCTTCGGCGAGCTCTACCGGCACGGCGCGGAGTGGAAGTTCCGCGCCATCGGCCAGGGCTACGCGTCGGGCCTGCGCGGCATCGCGCAGGACTTCGGCGTGAACGTCTGAGACGGGCGGGGTCTCGGCACACCGGCGCCGCACCGTTCGCGTGCGGCGCCCGGGGGCGCCCCCTCGCGGGGGACCGCAGGACAACAGAACAGGCAGCAACTCGGGGAGGACCAGCATCATGGGCGTCACGCTCGCCAAGGGGGGCAACGTCTCCCTGTCCAAGGCCGCACCCAATCTCACCCAGGTGATGATCGGGCTCGGCTGGGACGCGCGCTCCACCACCGGAGCCCCGTTCGACCTCGACGCCAGCGCCCTGCTGTGCAACGGCGGGCGGGTGCTGGGCGACGAGTGGTTCGTCTTCTACAACCAGCTCACGTCCCCGGACGGCTCGGTGGAGCACACCGGCGACAACCTCACCGGTGAGGGCGAGGGCGACGACGAGTCGATCCTGGTCGACCTCGCCAAGGTGCCGCCCCAGTGCGACAAGATCGTCTTCCCGGTCTCCATCCACATGGCCGACGAGCGCGGCCAGACCTTCGGTCAGGTCAGCAACGCGTTCATCCGGGTCGTCAACCAGGCCGACGCGCAGGAACTCGCCCGCTACGACCTGAGCGAGGACGCGTCCACCGAGACCGCCATGATCTTCGGCGAGCTCTACCGCTACCAGGGCGAATGGAAGTTCCGAGCCGTGGGGCAGGGGTACGCGTCCGGGTTGCGGGGGATCGCTCTAGACTTTGGGGTCAATGTTTCGTAAAAAGCCGGGTACGGCGCGGGGGAGACCTTTCCCCGAGCCCGGCTTGGGGGGACCCCCACCATACGGATTGGGTAGCCAGTGCTTCTGAAAACCTTCGGCTGGTCGTTCGCGGTCACCGCGCTCGGTCTGGTCGCTGCGGTCTTCTACGGGGGGTGGGAGGCCTTCGGCATCGTGGCGATCCTCTCCGTCCTCGAGATCTCCCTGTCGTTCGACAACGCGGTCGTCAACGCCGGAATCCTGAAGAAGATGAACGCCTTCTGGCAGAAGATCTTCCTCACGGTCGGCGTACTCATCGCCGTCTTCGGCATGCGGCTGGTCTTCCCCGTCGTGATCGTCGCGATCAGCGCCAAGATGGGCCCCATCGAGGCCGTCGACCTCGCGCTGAACAACAAGGACCGCTACCAGGAACTCGTCACCGACGCCCACCCGGCCATCGCCGCGTTCGGTGGCATGTTCCTGCTGATGATCTTCCTCGACTTCATCTTCGAGGACCGGGACATCCAGTGGCTGCGCTGGATCGAGCGGCCGCTGGCCAAGCTCGGCAAGGTCGACATGCTGTCGGTCTGCATCTCCCTGATCGTCCTGCTGATCACCTCCTTCACCTTCGCCACCCACGCCCACCAGCACGGCGGCGCGCACGTCGACAAGGCGCAGACGGTACTGATCGCCGGCATCGCCGGCCTGATCACGTACATGGTCGTCGGCGGTCTGTCCGGCTACTTCGAGGACCGGCTGGAGGAAGAGGAGGAGCGCGAGCACGAGGAGGAGGAAGAGGCCGAGCGGACCGGCAAGAAGAAACCCGCCGTCGTCCTCGCCGGCCAGGCCGCGTTCTTCATGTTCCTCTACCTCGAGGTGCTGGACGCGTCCTTCTCCTTCGACGGAGTGATCGGCGCGTTCGCCATCACCAACGACATCGTCCTGATGGCGCTCGGCCTGGGCATCGGCGCGATGTACGTGCGGTCGCTGACGGTCTACCTGGTCCGCCAGGGCACCCTCGACGACTACGTCTACCTCGAGCACGGCGCGCACTACGCGATCGGCGCCCTCGCCGTGATCCTCATGGTCACCATCCAGTACCAGATCAACGAGGTCATCACCGGCCTGGTCGGCGTCATCCTGATCGCCTGGTCCTTCTGGTCCTCCGTGCGCCGCAACAACGCGCTCGCCGGGTCCGGGGGAAACGCCGGCTCGGACGAGAAGACTGAGGTCTCCTCCGGGGTGTGACGGCCCCGCGGGGGAGGGAACGCTCTGTGCGGGGCGGCCGGACCACCCGGCCGCCCCGAAGGCTTTCAGCGGACGTGGGGGCGGAATGGGCTTCTTGGACGGACTGTGGCGCGGACGCGACACCGACTTCGACTCGGGCAGCGCGGCCAGCAACGCCATCGAGCTGACCAAACGGCACCGCCAGGTCTCGCTCACCAAGCAGGGCGCGGCCACCGGGAACCTGCGCATCAACCTCACCTGGCGGATGCGGACCAGCGACCTCGGCGGCCCGCAGCGGGAGTCCCTGCTGCGCCACCCCTTCAAGGCGCTCAAGCCGCCGGAGATCATGGGACACAGCCAGAGCATGGTCAACGTCGACCTCGACCTGGGCTGCCTCTACGAGCTCGAGGACGGCTCCAAGGGCGTGGTCCAGCCGCTCGGCGGCTACTTCGGCGACGTCAACGGGGCGCCGTACGTCAAACTCAGCGGCGACGACCGCTTCGGGTCGGCGTCCGGCGAGACGATCTACGTCAACCTCGACCACCGCGAGGCCATCAAACGACTGCTGGTCTTCGTCTACATATACGACCAGACGCCCGCCTTCGACCGTACGCAGGCGATGGTGACCCTCTACCCCAGCAACGGACCCCGGATCGAGATAGGCCTCGACGAACGCCATCCCCAGGCCCGGTCCTGCGCCGTGGTCATGATCGAGAACGTCAAGGGGGAACTCTTCGTGCGCCGCGAGGTGAAGTTCGTCTACGGCTTCCAGGCCGAACTCGACCGGCTGTACGGGTGGGGACTGCAGTGGGGACGCGGCTACAAGACGAAGGCGGAACGGTGACCGGCTACGGCCGGATGAACTGAGGCCCCTGCGGCGGCAGCCGGAAGTCCGGGTCCGGCGCCGCCGTCGCCGCGGGCGGGTAGCCGTAGCCGGAACGGGCGGCCGTGACGGCCGGCTGGTGCGGGTAGCCGTACGCCGTGGTCGGCGGCGGCTGCTGGGTCGTCGGCGCCGACGGCGGATAGCCGTACCCCGGCTGGGCCGGGACCGCCGCCGTGGGCTGCTCCGGAGGCAGGGCCCGGGAGACCTCCGGCGTGGACGCCGGCTGCGGCGCCGCTTCCTCCGACTCGTCCACCGAGATGCCGAAGTCCGTGGCCAGACCCTTCAGGCCGTTGACGTACCCCTCGCCCAGCGCGCGGAACTTCCAGCCCTCGCCGCGCCGGTACAGCTCGCCGCAGATCAGCGCGGTCTCCTTGCCCGTCTCCGGCTTGATGTCGAAGGTGACGATCGGATCACCGTCGGCGACCCGCGCGTCGTACAGCAGGATGCACAGCCCCGGCACCCGCTCGAAGGGGGTGTCCTCCGCCGACGCGACCACCACGATCCGGCTGACGTCGGCCTCGACACCGGCCAGATCTGTCTGGATCGTGTCGGTGGGGCCCTCGGCGGTCCGCTTCTTGCCGAGCCACCAGATCTTCCCGGAAGGGTGCCGGGGCTGGTTGTAGAAGACGAAGTCCTCGTCCGAGCGCACACGACCGCCGGGGCCGAGCAGAAGCGCCGAGGCGTCGACGTCCGGGACCCCCTGCCCGGGCGTCCAGCGCACGACGGCGCGCACCGTCGTGGCCTCGAGCGGGACGTTCGACCCCTTCAGCATCGCGTGCGTCATGAGGTCATCCTGCCTTCTCGGTCCTGCTCACGACAACGTGGGGGTGCGACGCCCTACCGTTGTGCCCACGGGCGTTACCGGAAATTCATGCCCGGCGGGAACCCCGGACACGTGCCGGTACGTACTATTACCGGCCACCTGTTCTCAAATTCCACAGGCTTGTCTTGCGCCACGGGGGAGTTCCATGCGTCATTTCGGGCACATCGCCCCTGAGGTGCGACAGCGCCTCTTCCACCAGGAGCCGTGCGGGTTCACCGCCGACTCCCCGGCCCGGGTGCTGTCCGCAGCCCTGGGCGCCACCCTCTACAGCCCCGCCACCCGCCCCCACCTCGCCGACGACATCGTCAAGCAGGCCCGGAACGGCGTGATCTCGATGGTGCTGTGCCTGGAGGACTCCATCGACGACGCGGACGTGCTGGCCGGCGAGGAGAACCTGGTCAGCCAGTTCGCCGAACTCGACCGCCAGGACGGCCGGAACCTGCCCATGCTGTTCATCCGGGTCCGCACCCCCGAACAGATACCCGATCTGGTCCGCCGCCTCGGCCCCACCGTCCGGCTGCTGTCCGGATTCGTGTTCCCGAAGTTCACCGAGGAGCGGGGCATCCCCTTCCTCGAGGCCCTGGCGAGCGCCGAGGCGGCGAGCGGCCGGCGGCTGTTCGCCATGCCCGTCCTCGAATCGCCGGAACTGCTCTACCGGGAGTCGCGCGTGGAGACCCTGGAGGGCATCTTCCGCGCCGTCGACAAGTACCGCGACCGCGTCCTCGCGCTGCGCCTGGGCGTCACCGACTTCTGCTCCTCCTACGGCCTGCGCCGCGCCCCCGACATGACGGCGTACGACGTCCAGATCGTCGCCTCCGTCATCGCCGACGTGGTCAACATGCTGGGCCGCGCCGACGGCACCGGCTTCACGGTGACCGGCCCAGTCTGGGAGTACTTCCGCGTCCCGGAGCGCATGTTCAAGCCGATGCTGCGCACCAGCCCCTTCCTCGAGGGGCAGGCCGTCGAACTGCGCGAGAGACTGATCGAGCACGCCATGGACGGGCTGCTGAGGGAGATCTCCCTGGACCAGGCCAACGGTCTGATGGGCAAGACCTGCATCCACCCCTCCCACGTGCTGCCCGTGCACGCGCTGTCCGTGGTCAGCCACGAGGAGTTCAGCGACGCCGCGGACATCCTGCGTCCCGAGCGCGGCGGCGGGGGTGTGCTGAGATCCGCGTACACGAACAAGATGAACGAGGTGAAGCCGCACCGCGCCTGGGCCGAGCGCACCATGCTGCGGGCCGAGGTCTTCGGCGTCGCGAACGAGGACGTCAGCTTCGTGGACCTGCTCGCCGCCGGAATCCCCGGCTGAGCCCACCTCATCACCTAGGGACGCATGAACAACGCAGTCAACAACCGGGTCTGGTCCGGCAGCTGGGTCGCCGAGCGGCTCGGCGTCGAACTCACGGGCGACGACAGGCTGACCGGCATGCTGGGGCTCGCGCTGCGCCGCAACCCCAAGCGGGCCCACCTGCTCGTCTCCAACGTGCTCGGCAAGCACGTACCGCAGGCGCCGTCCGTCGTCTACGGCCACGGCTTCGCGCTCGGCCGCCGGGTGCGCGACCTGCTGGGCCCCGACGACGCCCGCGCCGCCGTCGTCCTCGGCTACGCCGAGACCGCCACCGGCCTCGGCCACTCCGTCGCCGACGGCCTCGGCACCGCCCCCTACCTCCACTCCACCCGCCGCCCGGTCCCCGGCGTCGCCCCCGCCGGCGGCTTCGAGGAGTCCCACTCGCACGCCACCTCCCACCTGCTGCTCCCCGAGGACCCGGCCCTGCTGGCCGGCGACGGGCCGCTGGTCCTGGTCGACGACGAGTTCTCCACCGGCAACACGGTGCTGAACACCGTCCGCGACCTCCACCAGCGCTATCCGCGTCCCAGGTACGTCGTCGTCGCCCTGGTCGACATGCGCTCGGCCGCGGACGCCCGGCGGCTCGAGGACTTCGCCCGGGACATCGGCGCACGGGTGGACCTGGTGGCGGCCGCCTCGGGCACGGTGCTGCTGCCGGAGGGGGTCCTGGAGCGGGGACAGGAGCTGGTGGCGCGGTACGAGTCCGGGAGCGACGCGACCGGCCGCCCCCGGGGCACGGCTTCGCCGGGAGCGGGCGCACGACGCGCCGCGCCCGCTCAGCGCGTGGGCTCCGAGCCCGGCTCCGGCGTCGGCCTTGAGCCCGGCTCCGGTGTTGGCCTTGGGGCTGGCTCCGGCATCGGTCCCGAGGCCGCCCCCGGCGTCGGTCCCGGCGCCGGCTCCCCGGGGGTGGGGGAGGCCGCGCGACCGGTCCCGGACCACCCGCACCCGGACCACGAGCCGGCCCGGCCGGCCGGCCGCGTCGCCCGGGTGGACCTGGGCTGGCCCGAGGACCTGCCCGACGGCGGGCGGCACGGCTTCACCCCGGCGCACCGGGCCCGCCTGGAAGGCGCGCTGCCCGCGATGACCGCCCGGCTCGCGGAGGCCCTGCCCGCCGACGCGCGCCGCGTCCTCGTCCTCGGCTTCGAGGAACTCATGTACGCGCCCCTCAGGCTCGCCCGCGAACTGGAGCAGATCGCCGACGCCGAGGTCCGCTACTCCACCACCACCCGCTCGCCCGTCCTCGCCGTCGACGACCCCGGCTACGCGATACGCAGCCGCCTGGTCTTCCCCGCCCACGACGACCCCGCCGACGGCCCCGGCGAGCGCTACGCCTACAACGTCGCGGGCGCCGGCTTCGACGCCGTGGTCGCCGTCGTCGACTCGGCCGCCGACACCCCCGCCCTGCACGCGCCCGACGGCCTGCTCGCCCGGCTCGCCGCCCACACCCCGCACGTCCTGCTCGCGGTCGTCCCCTCGTACGCGCCCGCACCCCGGTACGTTCCCGAAAGGCCCGCCATGCTGCCCGAGCCCCTTCGCGGCCCCGCCTTCTCCAGTTACCCGCCCGAGGAGGTCGGCTGGCTGCTGCAGGACCTCTCGGACGTCACGCTGGAGGCGCCGACCGAGGAGCGCGAGGAGGCCATCCAGAGCGGCGGCGCGCACTACGCCGAGTCGCTGCCGGTGGAGTACCAGCCCAGCGAGCAGTACCAGCGGCTGTTCCACACGGCACTGGAGGCGTCCGCGGCCCGCCTCGCGCAGGCCGTCGGCGCGGTCACGGAGGTCGTCCTCGCCGAACGGTCACCGCGCCCGGTGCTCGTCTCGCTGGCCCGCGCCGGCACCCCCGTCGGCGTGCTGATGCGCCGCTGGGCACGGTTCCGGCACGGCCTGGACCTGCCGCACTACGCCGTCTCGATCGTGCGCGGCCGCGGCATCGACGCCAACGCGCTGCGCTGGCTGGCCGCCCACCACGACCCGCGGGACGTCGTCTTCGTCGACGGCTGGACCGGCAAGGGCGCGATCACCCGCGAACTCGCCGCGGCCCTCGACGAGTTCGAGGCCGGTGAGGGCATCACCGGCTTCGACCCGGAGATCGCGGTGCTCGCCGACCCCGGCTCGTGCGTGCGCACCTACGGCACCCGCGAGGACTTCCTCATCCCCTCCGCCTGCCTCAACTCCACCGTCTCCGGCCTGATCTCGCGCACCGTCCTGCGCGCCGACCTGGTCGGCCCGCACGACTTCCACGGCGCGAAGTTCTACCGCGAACTCGCCGGCGCCGACGTGTCGACCGGCTTCCTCGACGCCGTCGGCGCCCGCTTCCCCGAAGTCCTGGACGCCGTCGACGCTCAGGCCAAGGAACTGCTGTCCGGCGACCGCACGCCGACCTGGGAGGGCTGGGCCGCCGTCGAGCGCATCAGCGAGGAGTACGGCATCCACGACGTCAACCTCGTCAAGCCCGGCGTCGGCGAGACCACCCGGGTGCTGCTGCGCCGGGTGCCCTGGAAGATCCTCGCCCGGGCCGGGGCGGGCGCCGACCTGGACCACGTACGGCTGCTCGCCGAACAACGCGGCGTACCCGTCGAGGAGGTCGGCGAACTGCCGTACACCTGCGTGGGGTTGATCCACCCGCGGTTCACCCGCGGCGCTACCGGCGCCGACGGCAGGGCGGTGACGGTCTGATGCCGGTACTGGTGGCCAGTGACCTCGACCGCACGCTCATTTACTCGTCCGCGGCCCTCGCGCTGACCATGCCGGACGCCCGGGCGCCGCGGCTGCTGTGCGTCGAGGTGCACGAGAGCAGACCGCTGTCGTTCATGACCGAGTCCGCCGCCGGACTGCTGGCCGAACTCGGCGACGCGGCGGTCTTCGTGCCGACCACGACCCGCACGCGCAAGCAGTACCTGCGCATCAACCTGCCGAGCCCGCCGCCCACCTACGCGATCTGCGCCAACGGCGGGCACCTGATGGTCGACGGCGTGTCCGACCTCGACTGGAACGCGCGCGTGACCGCCCGGCTCGCCGAGGAGTGCGCGCCGCTGGCGGAGGTGCGCGAGCACCTGATGGCCACGGCGGACCCGCTCTGGGTGCGCAAGCACCGGGTCGCCGAGGACCTCTTCGCCTACCTCGTCGTCGAGCGCGAACTGCTGCCCGAGGAGTGGGTGAAGGAACTCGCGGTGTGGGCGGAGAACCGCGGCTGGACGGTCTCGCTGCAGGGCCGCAAGATCTACGCCGTGCCCAAGCCGCTCACCAAGAGCGCCGCGATGCACGAGGTCGCCCGCCGCACCGGCGCCCACCTCACGCTCGCCGCCGGCGACTCCCTCCTCGACGCCGACCTGCTCCTTGCCGCCGACCGCGGCTGGCGCCCGGGCCACGGCGAACTCGCCGACGCCGACTGGACCGCCCCCACGATCAGCGCACTGCCCGAGCGGGGAGTACTGGCAGGCGAGCGCATCCTGCGCGAATTCCTGACCGCCTCCCGGGCTCCCCGCTAGCCGGGGGCCGGATCGGGGCCCCCGCTGGGCCAGGGCCCGGGGTCGGACCAAGGCCGGGCCGGGGCTCCGGTGTCGGGCCAGGGGCCCGGGGCTGGACCGCGCCGGTGCTCGGGGGCGAACCGGGGCCGGGGGCCGGAACATGGCTCAGGGGCCGCAGGGCCGGGCCAGGGCCCGGTGCCCGGTGCCCGGTGGGCGGAAACGGAGTCCGCCCCGCCAGGGCTCCGAAGGCCGGCCCATGGCACGAGGATCGGCCCCTGGCACGGGGGCCGGGCCAGGGCTCAGGGGCAGGCCAGGGTTGTGGTGTCGGGCAGGGTCCCGTGCCGGGCCCGTGGGCCGGACCGGGGGCTGGGCCAGGGCCCCGGAGCTGGGCCAGGGCCCAGGGCTGGACCAGAACCGGACCGCGCCGGTGCTCGGCGGCGAACCACGGCCGGACGGGGCCGGTGCTCGGGGCCGGACCAGACCGGGCCGGGGCTCGGGGTCGGGCCGGGACTCCGGTGCCGGGTCAGGGGCCGGGGGCCGGTGGTCGGGGGCCGGTGGTCGGACCGCCGGGGGGCGGCCCGTGCGGGGCGCGACGTCAGCCGCAGCAGCCTCCGCCGCAGCAGCCGCCCCCGCCGCCTCCGGCGCGGGGGGCCGCCGCGGGGGCGGCGGCCGTGCCGCCCACCGCGACCGTCGACAGGAGCTTGACCGTGTCGTCGTGACCCGCCGGGCAACTGGCGGGGGCGGAGGACTCCGCCATGGGACGGCTCAGTTCGAAGGTGTCGCCGCAGGTCCGGCAGCGGTACTCGTAGCGAGGCATGCGCACAGGTTAACCGGCCGGGCGCCATCGCCACAGGGCCCTCAGTGGCCGGTGCCGCGCTCCTCGCGGATCTGCGCCACCACCCGCGCCACCGTCTGCCGCACCGCCTCCGTCTCGGTCAGGAAGTGCCAGTAGTCGGGGTGCCGCCCCTCCAGCGTGCCGATCGCCCGCTCCAGCCGCGCCACCGCGTCGTCCAGCGGACGCGCGTGCCGCGGGTCGGGCGTGTTGCGCCCGGCCATCGCCAGCCGCTGCGCGTCGCGGATCGCGAACCGCGTCCGGTCGATCTCCTGCCGCGGATCCTTCTGCACGGCGTTCAGCCGCCGCAGCCGGTCACCCGCCGCGGACACCGACTCGTCGGTCGTGTTCAGCAGCGCCCGCACGGTCGCCAGCAGCGCGGTCGCGTCCGGCCAGCGCTGCGCGTCCCGCGCCGCCTGCGCCTCCCGCAGCTTCAGCTCGGCCTGCCGCACGCTCTGCGCCGCGTGCTCCGGCACGTGCTGCAGATCCTGCCAGCACGCCACGGTGAACCGCCGCCGCAGCTCGCTCAGCACCGGCTCGACCTGTCCGGCCCGCGTGGTCAGCGCCTGCGCGCGCGTGCGCAGCGACACCAGCCGGTGGTCGGTCTCGGCCGCCGTCTCCGGCAGCCGCTCCGCCTCCGCGCGGATCGCCCCGGCCTCCCGCGCGACCCGTTCGGCCCGCTCCAGGGTCTGCGGGACGCCGTGCTTCCCGGCGCCCTGGTTGAGCCTGGTCAGCTCCGGCCCGAGAGCGGCGAGGCGGGCCGCGAGGTCGTCCGCCTTCAGCCCCGACTCCCGCACCGCGTCCAGGGCGTTCGACGCGGCCAGCAGCCCCTGCCGGGCCCGCTCGACCGCCGGGGCGAGCCGGGCGAGCTGGGTCTCCGCCTTCCCCAGCAGCGGGCCGAGCCCGTCCCCGAAACGGTCCAGCTCCTGCTTGACGCGGGTCAGCTCGTCCTTCGCGGCGGTCAGTTCGGCACGCGCGTGCGCGGCGACCGACGCCTCCAGGTCGTCCCGGTCCAGATCGTGGGCGTCGACGGCCTCGATGTAGCGGTGACTGGCCTCGTCGATACGGCGGCTGATCGCCTCGAAGTCCGAGACCACGCGCCGGGCGGCCGGGGAGTCGTCGACGGCCGTGATCGTCTCGATCGAGATCCGCAGGTCGCGCTGCGCGGTGTCGAGCTCGTAGAAAGCGGCCGCCGCGGCGTCCTTCGCGGCCTGCGCCTCCGCCCGCTGACTCTCCGAACGCCCGCCGAACCAGCGCCGGGTGCCCCCGCCGGCGAACGCCGCGGGCAACGCCAGCGCGGCGGCGAGCGGGAGGGCGACGAGGGCGAGCGCGTCCGACAGCGCGGAACGGCGACGTGCACGCGGCACCATCGGCGGGTACGGCTGCGAAGGTGTCGCCGTCACATCCCTCTCCCCGTGCTGTCATCCGACCAGGCCGGTGCCCGGTTTCATTGTCCCACTGGTGGAGGACGAACACACGAGCCGATCAGTTCGCCGTACGGCGATACGGGATTGCGGGGCACGGCGCAGGGCAAGGTAGGCTGTCGACTCGTCTCGGGTGCGTAGCTCAGGGGTAGAGCGCCTGCCTTACAAGCAGGATGTCGGCGGTTCGAAACCGTCCGCGCCCACGTTGTGCGAAGACCCCGGCCGGGTGCGGCCGGGGTCTTCGTGTGTGTGGCTCAGGCCTCTTTCTGGTCGCCGTGCTCCTCGTGTGCGTGCTTGAGCCTTGTGCGGGTCTCCACGCGCTCCGCGGCCGCTACGTCCGCCCAGAAGCGGTGGGTGGTGACGAAGACGGCGAGTTCGTGTTCGCGCTGCCGGAGCTTCTCGACCTCGGCCTGTTCGTCGGCCGACCAGCCGGGGGAGGCGGGGCGCTCCACCTTGCGCCAGCCGCCGCCGTCGCTGAAACCGTCCAGGGGCTCGACCGACCAGGGCAGCCGCTTGAGCAGGGCCGACAGCTCGGCCCTGACCTGGTGCAGCTCCTCCTGACCGGCGAGAAGGTCACTCGGAAAGTCATAGGTCGTAGCCACGGCGCAATGCTACGCCTGTTCGAATTTGGGAGGCGAGTTCCTGGCGGGGCTTCACACGAACGGGTGGGGCGCGGGTCGGGATGCCGGGCGGGGGTCGGGGGCAGGAGCGGGGGCTGTGTCAGAGGCGGGGGCGGTGTCAGAGGTGGGGGCTAGGGTCGGCGGCATGGAGAGCGTGGGCGGGGAGAGCAGGGACGGGGTGCGGGTGCGGTTGGAGGGGTGGGGGGAGGGGGACCTCTGGTTGCTGCGGCGGCTCAACAGCCCTGAGATGACGGAGCACTTGGGCGGGCCGGAGAGTGAGGAGAAGCTGCTCGACCGGCATCGCCGGTATCTGGGGCTCGACTCGGGGCGCATGTACCGGGTCACGCTGGCGGACAGCGGGGAGACCGTCGGCTCGATCGGGTTCTGGGAACGCGCGTGGCGGGGCGGCGCCGTGTGGGAGACCGGGTGGGGGGTGCTGCCCGAGTTCCAGGGGCGGAGGCTGGCCGCGCGGGCGGCCCGGGCCGTCGTTCAGGAGGCCCGGGCCGCCGGCGGGCCCCGGTGGCTGCACGCTTTCCCGAGCGTGGAGCACGCCGCGTCGAACGCCGTGTGCCGCCGGGCCGGGTTCACCCTCCTCGGCCCGGTCGACTTCGAGTACCCGAAGGGGCGCTGGATCACGTCCAACGACTGGCGGATCGACCTGTCGGCCGGGTGACCGTCAGTTCCCGGCCCCGGCCAGCTCCCGCACCAGCCGGGACGTCACCGGCACGCGCACCCCGTGCCGCTCGGCCGCCCGCAGCAACGCGCCGCCGACGGCGTCCAGTTCGAGCGCGCGTCCCGCTTCGGCGTCGCGCTGCATGGACGACCTGGTCTGCGGCGGGAAGGCGTCGTAGCGGGCCAGGGCCTGCGCCGGGTCGGCCGGTCCGCCGCACGCGCGGCTGACCGCCGCGGTCTCCTCCACCAGCGCCGTCAGCTCCTCGCGATGCCGGGTGCGCACCTCGCCCAGCGGGAGCCGGTAGCGGGTGGTGAGCAGCGCGAACGGCGCCAGGAACGACATCTTCGCCCACAGCGCCGCCGTCTCGTCGTCCAGCACCCGGGTCACCGGCCCGGCGTCGCCCAGGACGCGGGCCTGCGCGTCGAGGCGTGCCCGGTCCACGGTGTCGCCGGTCAGGTCGATCTCGGCGAACGGGCTGCCGTGTTCGATGACGCCCGGCGCGACGCGGGTGGACTCCACGCGGATGACGGCCGGGGCGACGAGTCCGGGGCGGTAGCGGGCGCGCAGCGCCGCGGGGTGCTCCACGCCGTTGAGGAACGGTACGAGCAGTCCGTCGCCCAGTGCTCCGGGCGGCACCCGGTCGAGGGCGGCGTCCAGGGCGGTGTGCTTGACGGCGACCAGGCACGCGTCGACCGGCGTGCGCAGGACGGTGTCGGCCTCGACGCGGGCGGTGAAGTCGCCGTACAGGCCGCTGCGGACGTGGATGCCGGAGGTGCGCAGCGTGTCGGCGGTGTCCTCGCCGGCCAGGCAGATCACCCGGTGCCCGGCGCGCGCCAGGAGTCCGGCGAGCAGGCCGCCGATGCCGCCCGGGCCGAGGACGGCCACGGTGAGTTCGTCGTTCGCCATGATGTGCGGGTTCCCTTCGTCGGTCGGCCCCGTAGCGGTGGCCGCCTCGGCAGGGATCATCGCAGGCTTCGCGGGCGTGCGGGAGACTGGTGCCATGTGCCGGAGCATCAAGACCCTGCGCCCGCCCGCGTTGCCCGAGGAGGCGACGGAGGAGGAGATCCGGGCCGCCGCCCTGCAGTACGTACGGAAGGTGTCCGGGTTCCGGGCGCCCGCCGCGCACAACCGGGAGGTCTTCGACCGGGCCGTCGACGCGGTCGCCGCGGCCACGGCGGAACTGCTCGCCGGGCTGGAGGTGCGGGGGCAGCGCGTGAGCGGCTAGCTGTGCTGTCCCGGGACCTGTCAGGAGACCTTCACCGGCCGGCGCACCACGTACCCCGCGCCCGCGCCCGCGGCGCACAGCGCCGTCACGGACACCCCGGTGGCCAGCCATGTCGCGCCCAGCCACTGGCCGCCGAAGTAGCCGAGGGCGACGCTGTAGGCGGCCCAGGCCAGGCCCGCCAGGGCGGACCAGGGCAGGAAGTCGCGGGCGCGGCGGTGGGCGGCGCCCGCGCCGAGGGAGACGACCGAGCGGCCGGCCGGGGCGAACCGGGCGAGGACGACCAGGGCGCCGCCGCCGCGGGCGAGCGCCGCGCCGAGGCGCTCCTGCGCGGCGGTCAGCCGGCGGGAGCGGGCGATGGTGTTCGCCAGGCGCTCGCCGCCGCTCCAGGCCAGCCGGTACGCCACCAGGTCGCCCAGGACGGAGGCGAGGGCCGCGCACAGGGTCAGCGCCAGGATGTCGGGCACGTCGTGCGGCACCCGGCCGGTCGCCGAGCCCGCCGCCGCGGCCGTGGCGGCGGCTATCACCAGCACGCCGCTCGGCAGCACCGGCAGGAACACGTCCAGCAGGACCGACAGCGCCACCATGGCGTAGATCCAAGGGCTGCCGGTCAGCGACCCCATACTCTCCAGCACCGCAACTCCCCGTGAACTCCCCCGTGGGCCAGACCGTGCCGCGATGTCGCGGGGGAGCGGCAGGGGCGGCCGAACAACAGCCATACAGCGTACGCGGCGGGTGTGACAGGAGGTTCACGGGGGCTGCGTGGGTTCGGCACGGCATGTTCACTTTGCCGCGCCGTGCGGGCTGTCGTGCGGGTTGTCTTGCGGGGCTGTCGTGCGGCGTTGTCTTGCGGGGCTGTGGCGCGGTGCGGGGGTGTGGGGTTGTCGTCCGTCAGGTGGTCAGGGCCGAGTCTCGGACGGTTCTCAGTGATCCGTCCGGCTGTGCCTGCTCCAGCCGCAGGCGGGCCGAACGTCCTTGCAGCGTCAGGGTCATCAGCTGGTTGCCGAACCAGGGGCCGCCCGTCTTGCGCCACTTCACCGGAGGCCGCTCGCCGCCCGCGTGCCGGGCGAAGCCGCGGCCGAGGACGCGGGCCGGCGCGCTCCAGCCGAAGCGGAAGCCGAGCCGCATCGACAGCGGGACGGTGTTGTGGACGGGCGAGCAGGTCAGCTGGAGCACCCGGGCGGCCGGGGAGCCGGCCGGCCACGTCGGCTCCGCCACGTACGCATGGTGGACGTCCCCCGACAGCACCAGCACCGTCGCGGGCGCCCCGGAGCCGCTGCCGGTCTCGGCGATCAGTCCGCACAGCGCGTCGAAGGAGGCGGGGAAGGCCGCCCAGTGTTCGAGGTCGGCCGCCTGCCGCAGCCGCTCCCCGATCCGCGCCCAGCGCGCGCCGCGGTCCCCCCTGCACAGGGCCGAGCTCCACGCCTCGGCGTCGTGCACCAGGTGCGGCAGCAGCCAGGGCAGGGAGGTGCCGAGCAGCAGGTGATCGTAGGGATCCTGCCCGTCCTCACGCCCGTCGAGGACCTGTTCGCGCAGCCATCGCGCCTCGCCGGGGTGCAGCATCGCGCGGTCGTCCTCGTCGAGAACCCGGGCCGCCCGCGAGTCCACCATCAGCACGCGTACGCGGCCGAAGTCGCGCCGGTAGCTCCAGCGCGCCGAGGCGGGGTCGGCGTCGGCGCGGCAGGCGAAGGCGCGCAGCGCGTCGGTGCCGTCCGGGGCGGCGCGGACGGCCGCGTACAGCGGGTCGGCGGCGAGTTCGGCGGGCGGGAGGTTGCCGAGGTGCTGGTGCACCCAGTACGACATCAGGCCGCTCAGCAGCCGCTCCCGCCACCACGGTGTGGCGCGCATGCCGGCGAGCCAGGCGGCGGAGGTGTTCCAGTCGTCGATGACGTCGTGGTCGTCGAAGATCATGCAGCTGGGCACGGTGGACAGCAGCCAGCGCACCTCGGGGTCGAGCCACGATTCGTGGTAAAGGCGGGTGTACTCCTCGTAGTCCGCGACCTGGCTGCCGGGAGGCTCGCGCAGGTCTCGCCGGGCGGCCAGCCAGCGCCGGGTCGCGTCCGAGGTCTCGTCCGCGTAGACCTGGTCGCCCAGCAGGAGCAGTACGTCGGGGCGCTCGCCGTCCGGGGCGGCGGCGATGCGGGCCGCCAGCGAGTCGAGGGCGTCGGGGCCGACCGGGTCCTGGCGGGCGGCGGCGGGCGGGGCGGCCCAGCGGCAGGAGCCGAAGGCGACGCGGAGGGCGTCGCCGGGGCGGGGGGTGCGGATGACCGAGGGCGGGAAGCCGGAGAAGGGCGCGTCGGGCAGCGGCCACACGCGCGTGCCGTCCAGGAACACCTCGTACGGTGTCGTCGTGCCCTCGGTGAGGCCGGTGACCGGGACGAGGGCGTAGTGGTGGCCGGCGATCTGGAAGGTGCGGGACGCGCCGTGGGCGCCGTCCGCGCAGCGCACCTCGGCGGTGCACGGACGGCTCGTCTCGACCCAGACGGTCGCGGACGAGCCGTCGGCGTACCTCAGCAGCGGTCCCAGGCGCAGTCCGGACACGTGATCGCCCTCCTCCGTCGCCCCGTACGGGTCGCCTCGTACGGGTCGCCTCGTACGGGTCGCCTCGTACAGGTCGCCTCGTACGGGTCGCCCCGTACGGTACGGGGCGACGGAGGGGAACGGGGAGGTATCGGCGGTCACGGGTCGGTCCGGTGTGGCGTCGGTCCGGGGCCGGGCCGGTCCGGCGTCGGTCAGCAGGCGGCGAGGTAGTTCGTGAGCGCCGTCTTCTCCGCCGAGTCGACCGAGAGGTCGTAGTAGTACTTGACCTGGACCCAGGCGCGTACGTACGTGCAGACGTAGGCCGACCGGGACGGGACCCAGGTGGCCGGGTCCTGGTCGCCCTTGGCCTGGTTCACGTTGTCGGTCACGGCGATGAGCTGCGGGCGGGTGAGATCGTTGGCGAAGGCCTGGCGCTGGGAGGTGGTCCAGGCGCCGGCCCCCGAGTCCCAGGCCTCGGCGAGCGGGACCAGGTGGTCGATGTCGAGGTCGGAGGCGGCCGTCCAGGTGGCGCCGTCGTAGGGGGAGTACCAGCTGCCGCTGGTGGCCGCGCAGGAGGAGTCGGTGACGACGTTCGAGCCGTCCCGCTTCAGCACGGTCTCGCGGGTGTTGCAGGTGCCGCTGATGGTGATCCAGTGCGGGAACAGGTCACGGCTGTAGCCGGTGCGGTTCTCGGTGGCCACCGTGAGGGAGGCCAGGTAGCTGCGGGCGGTGGACGCGCTGACCGGGGTGGGGAGGGCGGCGGAGGCGGTCGGGGAGTTGAACATCGCGGCGGAGGCTATGAGGCCGGTCAGCGCCGCGAGTATGCTGAGCCGTCGACGCGCGTAGAACTTCGGCATGCGAACTCCCTGGAGTCGTGGGGGCGTTGGGGTGCGAGCGAGGGAATGCTCGCGACGCCGTGTTGCGGGGAGGTGTGCGACGGGTAAGAAGATAGTGACGCGTACATGACATGACAAGGCGTGCGGGGGAATTCGGTCGCGGGGCGTCGCGTACCATGGGCCGTGCAGAAGGGGAGTAGCTCTTCGCCGGAACGTCGACATACTGCTCAGCTCGTCTGAGCCGGCGCCCGGAGGCGGGTCCCGTGGACCTCGCCAGCGAGACCTTCGGCCAGCAGTGCACGCCCGTGTCCTACGGCACGGGCGCCCAGTGTGCTGCCGCGCCGAGGTGTCCTCCCGGAAGGTCCAGCACTCTCGGCGGGGCGGCCCCGACCGATTGAGGAACCTTGATCAGCTTCACCGTGTTGGCGCTCACGTTCGGCGTCGTCTTCCTCGCCGAACTCCCCGACAAGACCGCCCTGGCCGGACTCGTGCTCGGGACCCGGTACCGCGCCTCCTACGTCTTCGCCGGCGTCGCCGCGGCCTTCGTGCTGCACGTCACCCTGGCCGTCGCGGCGGGCAGCGTGCTGACGCTGCTGCCGCAGCGGATCCTGCACGTGCTGACCGGCGTGCTGTTCCTGGGCGGCGCCGCGATGCTGCTCTTCAAGAAGGGGGACGACGACGAGGAGATCCGCAAGCCGGAGAACCAGTCCTTCTGGAAGGTCGCCGGGGCCGGATTCATGCTCATCCTCGTCGCCGAGTTCGGGGACCTCACGCAGATCATGACGGCCAACCTCGCGGCGCGGTACGACAATCCGCTGTCCGTGGGGCTGGGGGCCGTGCTGGCGCTGTGGTCGGTGGCCGGGATAGGCATCGTCGGCGGCCGGGCGCTGCTGCGGCGGGTGCCGTTCGTGCTGATCACGAAGGTCGCGGCGCTGCTGATGACGGGGCTCGGTGTGTGGAGCCTCTGGGAGGCGGTGCGCGGCTGAGGGTCCGGCCGTGGCTGAACGCCCGGTGAACTCTCGCTGTGGGTGGTGGCGGGATTCCGCTCTGTTTTGTATCGTGGAGGAACAAAGTGGCTCCCGCTCGTTTTCCCTGACCGGCGGGCGGGGCCGCCTTGTTCCCGCGGGCGCCGCGGTCGTGTCCGCCCGCCCCGTTCTGGAGCCCGCCCCGTCCTGGAGTTGCCGATGACGGCCACCACCGTGCCCACCGTCCTCACCGCCCGCGCCCTGCTGCTGGACATGGACGGCACGCTCGTCGACTCCGAGGCGGTCGTCGAGCGCTGCTGGCGGCGCTGGGCCGAGCGGCACGGGCTGGACGGGGACGAGGTCATGAAGGTGGTGCACGGGCGGCAGGGGTACGCCTCGATGGCGCTGCTGCTGCCCGGCCGGCCGATGGAGCACAACCTCGCGGACAACGCGCGGATGCTCGCGGAGGAGACGGCCGACCTGGACGGCGTCGTCGCCGTGCCCGGCGCGGCGGAGTTCCTGGCGTCGCTGCGGGGGGTGCCGCACGCGCTGGTCACCTCGGCGGACGGCGCTCTGTCGACGGCCCGCATGGCCGCTGCGGGGCTGCCGTTGCCGGACGTGCGGGTGACCGCGGAGAGCGTGGGGGCGAGCAAGCCCGATCCGGAGGGGTTCCTGAAGGGAGCCGCCGCGTTGGGGGTCCCGCCCGAGGAGTGTGTCGTCTTCGAGGACTCGGCGGCCGGTATCCAGGCCGGGCGGGCCGCGGGGATGCGGGTCGTGGGGGTGGGGGCGCGGGCCGGCTTCCACCGGCCCGATGTGGTGGTGCCGGATCTGACGCGGGTGCGGGTGGAGCGGGTCGGGGGCGGGATCCGGGTGGCGGTTCGGTAGCGGGGGTGCCTGCGGCGGCGTGGGTGCGGGGTGCCTGCGGCGGCCTGTCGCGGTTTGGTGGGGGTGCGCGGTGCGTGGTGCGCGGTGCGGTGCCTGCGGCGGCCTGTTGCGGTTCGGTGGGGGTGCGCGGTGCGTGGTGCGCGGTGCGGTGCCTGCGGCGGCCTGTCGCGGTTCGCTGGGGTGCGTGGTGTGGGGTGCGGGGTGCCTGCGGGGGCGCGGTGCCTGCGGCGGCCTGTCGCGGTTTGGTGGGGGCTTGTGTAGCGCGGGCGGTGCGTGTACGTCGGGGCCGGGACGGGGGTGTCCGTCCTCGGAACGGCGCGGAATCGGGGGTTCGAGAGGTACTGGGGTTGACGCGCCAACCGCTGCGGGCGAACACCCCCGTCCCGTCCCCTTCCCGCCGTACGCGGCTGTCAGCCGTCCGTGGTTTCCGCCTCCAGACTCGTGCGGGTCTCCGCGCCGTAGACGCCCAGCCCGTCCGCGGTGATGCCGCGGGTCCACTGGTAGACGCGTACGGCGTTCTCCACCCGGGCGTCGAAGTGGCCGTTCACGTCGCCGTCGTAGAGGTAGAGGCTGCGCAGGCGGAGCTGGAGTTCGGCCACTCCGGGGCCCTGGTCGCCGAGGCGCAGGACCTGGGTCGGCTGGGGGGTGGTGGTGGCCGACTGGACGGTGCCGGTCGCGGTGACCGAGGGGGTGACGGTCGGCGTGGGCGTGGCCGACGGGGTGGTGCTGGGGCTCGGTGAGGCGGTCGTCGTCGACGGGGACGCCGAGGGGGACGGGGGCTGGTAGGGGGGCGTGGGTGTCGGCGGGCGGGGGGTGGTCGACGGGGGCGGCTCGCTGGTCTCCGTGTCCGGCACGCTCGCGCGTACGCCGTCGGGGAGCGCGGTGTCGCGGGACGGGGTGTCGTACGAGAACAGGCCACTGGCCACCGTTGCCGTGGTGACGGCGGAGACCGCCGCGGCGGCGATCAGCAGTACGGTTCGGCGTCCGCGGTGCGGGCGGTTCTGCGGCTCGGGGGCCGGCTCGTCGTCGAGGGGGGCGGGGGCGTCCAGGGCCGGCGTGTAGGCCAGTGGCGGCAGGGGTGGCGGCGCCTCCGTGGGGGCGGTCAGGTCCACGTACGGGCGTATCCGCAGCGGGTCGAAGTCCTCCGCGGCTGCCGCCTCCGCCCGGCGGGCCTCCCGCAGCGCCTGGGACGCCCGTCGGCCGCACGGGCAGGACGGAGTGTTGTCGGCCGTCCTCGGCGCGCCGCATTCCGGACAGCCGTTCGGTTCCTTCACGTGTTCGTCCCTCCCCCTGCGGAGATTATGCAGATCTCCTTCACGGCTGGGGCTCGACAGGCCATATCCGGCCACCCGGACGACGATGGAAGCCGGCGTCTGATCCCCGGGAGGGCTCCATGGCCGTGAGCGCGCAGGGTGTCACGGACGTGCGGGACGCACCGCACGTGCCGGGGAACGTGCTGGCGTCGATCGGCGCCCTGCTCCTCGGGATGCTGCTCGCCGCACTGGACCAGACGATCGTGTCGACCGCGCTGCCGACGATCGTCAGCGACCTCGGCGGGCTGGAGCACCTGTCGTGGGTGGTGACCGCCTACCTGCTCGCCTCGACCGCCGCCACCCCGCTGTGGGGCAAGCTGGGCGACCAGTACGGGCGCAAGCGGCTGTTCCAGGCCGCGATCGTGATCTTCCTGGTGGGTTCCGCGCTGTGCGGCATGGCGCAGGGCATGGGACAGCTCATCGCCTTCCGGGCGCTCCAGGGTCTGGGCGGCGGCGGGCTGATGGTGCTGTCCATGGCGATCGTCGGCGACATCGTCCCGCCGCGCGACCGGGGGCGCTACCAGGGGCTGTTCGGGGCCGTGTTCGGGACGACCAGTGTGCTGGGGCCGCTGCTCGGCGGGCTGTTCACCGAGCAGCTGAGCTGGCGGTGGGTCTTCTACGTCAACCTGCCGGTCGGCGTGGTCGCGCTGGCCGTGATCGCGGGTGCGCTGCACATTCCGCGCAGGTTCGCCCGGCACACCATCGACTACCTCGGTACGTTCCTGATCGCGTCCGTGGCCACCTGTCTGGTGCTCGTCGCCTCGCTGGGCGGCACGACGTGGGCGTGGGGGTCGGCCGAGACCGTCGGGCTCGTGGTGCTGGGCGCCGCGCTCGGCGTGGCGTTCGTGCTCGTGGAGCGGCGGGCCGCCGAGCCCGTGCTGCCGCCGAAACTCTTCCGGATCCGTACGTTCACGCTGTCCGCCGTCATCAGCTTCATCGTCGGCTTCGCCATGTTCGGGGCGATGACCTACCTGCCGACCTTCCTTCAGGTCGTCCACGGCGTGACGCCGACCATGTCCGGTGTGCACATGCTGCCGATGGTGGTCGGCATGCTGCTGTCGTCGACCCTCTCCGGGCAGACCGTCAGCCGCACCGGGCGGTGGAAGGTGTTCCCCGTCGCCGGCACGGCGGTCACCGCGATCGGGCTGCTGCTGCTCCACCGGCTCGACGAGACCAGTTCCACGGCCGAGATGAGTTCCTGTTTCCTCGTGTTCGGGCTGGGGCTGGGGCTCGTCATGCAGGTGCTCGTGCTCATCGTGCAGAACGCCGTGTCGTACGAGAATCTCGGCGTCGCCACCTCCGGCGCGACCTTCTTCCGGTCCATCGGGGCCTCGTTCGGCGTCGCCGTCTTCGGGACCGTGTTCGCGGGCCGGCTGGAGGACCGGCTGACCGGCGCCTTCCGGGGCGTGGCGGGGGTCTCCGTCGACGCGCTCAAGTCCGACCCGCGGGGGATCGCCGCCCTGCCGGCCTCCCTGCGCCCGGCCGCCCTGCACGCCTTCGCGCAGTCCATCTCCGACGTCTTCCTCTACGCCGCCCCCGTCGCCCTCCTCGGTTTCGTGCTGGCCTGCTTCCTGAAGGAGGACACGCTGCGCGGGTCGGTCACCGCGCCCGACGTGACCGAGACGCTGGCCAGCAATCCGGTGGAGCGGTCGTCGTACGACGAGGTGTGCCGCGCGCTGTCCGTGCTCGGCACGCGGGAGGGGCGGCGCCAGATCTACCGGGAGATCACCGAGCGGTCCGGGTACGACCTGCTGCCCGCCGCGAGCCGGCTGCTGCTGCGGATCAAGAAGCACGGGACGGTCGAGCCGGGTCTGCTCGCCGAGCGCAGTTCCCTGCCGCTGGCGGTGGTGATCGCCGCCGTCCGGCAGGTGGAGGAGCGGCGGCTGGCCGAGCGGGAGGGCCTGGACCTGGTCCTGACCGAGCAAGGGCGGGAGGTCGCCGAGCGGCTGGCGCTGACCCGGGAGGAGTCCCTGGCCGCGTTGCTCGGCGACTGGTGGGGGCCGGGACGGCCGACCGATCTGACGCAGCTGGTCAGGGAGTTGACCGGGGAACTGTGCGGCTCGGACCGTGAGCAGCCGCAGAACGGGGCGCCCACGGGGTCCCGTTGAGCAGGTTCTTGGCGAACCAGTGGCCGGCGTACGGGTCGTCGTTGTGCGGCTCGGTCTCGGTGTAGCCGAGACGGGCGTACAGGGCGCGGGCCTCCACCAGGTCGCTTCGGGTGTCGAGGATCATGCGCGTGGCGCCCAGCTCACGGGCGGCCTCCTCCGCCGCGCGGACCAGCAGCGGGGCGCCGCCCCGGCCGCGCAGCTCCTCGCGCACGAAGACGCGGGTGAGTTCGGCCGTGGCGGGGTCCAGGATGCGCACGCCCGCCGAGCCGGCCGGTTCGCCGTCGTGCCGGGCAATCAGCAACTCGCCGGTCGGCGGGGCCAGTTCGGCGCCCGTGGCGGCGGCGATCTCGCGCTCGAGTTCGGCCGGGTCGGTCCGGCGCCCCTCGTGCAGCAGGTACCAGCGGTCGCTGACCTCGGTGTAGTACGCCCGCCACAGGGCGACGGCGGCGGGGGAGTCGGGGGGCTCCGGAGCGATGGTCCAGGTCATGCCGTTCATTCTGCGGAGGCGGGGGGCGGGGGGTGCAACCGGTTTCGGGGCGGGCGCGGCGGGGGTGCGGCGGGGTGCGCCGCACTCGCCGTTTGAGCGGTGCCTCGCGGGCAACCCGATGACAGAACCGGCCCGTTGGGCCGACACAACGGAAGGCATCCATGTCCACAGGCATGATCGTTGCTTTGATCGTGATCGTGGCGGCCGTGGTCGTTGTCGCGGCCGTCCTGACCCTGCGTTCCCGGGGCCCGCGCGGCGGCCGGGACCTGAAGCGGCGTTTCGGGCCCGAGTACGACCGCGTCGTGGCCCGGCACGACGGGGACGCCAAGGCCGCCGAACGCGAACTCACCGAGCGCGTGGAGCGGCACGGATCGCTGCGGGCACGGCCGCTGGAGACGGCGCGGCGCCAGCAGTTCGAGGCGCGCTGGGCGGCCGCGCAGGAGCGCTTCGTCGACTCGCCGCGTGAGGCGGTCGCCGAGGCCGACCGGCTGATCGCCGAACTCGCCGCGGAGCGCGGCTTCCCCGACGGCGGCCAGTACGAGGAGCAGCTCGCCGCCCTGTCCGTCCACCACGCCCACCACGTGCACGGCTACCGCCAAGTGCACCGAGCCGCCCACCTGCCCGGGAACGCCGGGGACGCGGGCGAGCGGGCCGGCACCGAGGAGATGCGCGCGGCCATGGTCGAGGCGCGCGCCCTGTTCGAGGAACTGATGACCGACTCCCGCCGCGACGGCGGCCTGCGTCGCGCCGAGAGCCACGAGGCGGGCAGGGCGCCTGCCGGCAAGGCCACGCCGTGGGCGTTCGGCCGGCGTCACCCGAAGGAGGGCTGAGACAGATGTCCGACGTGACACGCCCGGCGGGCGGCACACCGGCACCGGCGGAGCGGGGCGGTGCCCCTGCGGGCGGCTCAACGGGCGGCTCAGCGAGCAGCTCAACGGGCGGCTCAGCGGGCGGTTCTCGGGTGGCCGGCGGTCCGTTGGCGGGCGGCGACGGCGGTGCGGGGAGCGGTACGCACGCCGAAGGCGGTACGCACACCGGTACGGACGCGCGGATCGGTACCGGCGCGCACGGTCGTGGTGAGGAGGGGCGTGCCGGTTCGCGGCTGCTTTCCGCGGGCGAGTGCGACACGTTCTCGGGGCGGCTGCAGCACGCGGTGGCGGGGTTCGTCGACGCGCCGCACACCGCCGTCGAGGAGGCCGACCGGGTCCTGGAGGAGATCGCCGGGCGCTTCGCGGAGGCCGTGACGCGGCGCCGCCGTACGCTGCGCGCTTCCTGGCGGGGCGAGGACGGCCGGGCCGGGGAGTCGGCGGCCGCCGGCGACACCGAGCAACTGCGGCTGGCCCTGCGGGACTACCGCGCGCTGGCCGAACGCCTGCTACGCGGGTGACCCGTCCGCCCGGCCCTCCCGCCACCGGCGTACGACCTCTTCCACGTCGTACGGCTTCTTGCCCAGCGGGGGGCCGGGCGGCGGCTTGAACATCATGTCGCGGATCTTCACGTTGATCTCCGCGATGATCTTCCGGACGATCCGTTCCGAGGGCGCCGCGTACGCCGCTTCGAGCGCGTCCTCGGCCTCCTTGCGCAGGGCCAGGGTCGGCGGCAGGACCGACAGGCCCTCGCGCGCCATCTTCTGCCTGACCCACCACAGCTCGTCGTACGAGGTGTCCGCGCCGTCCGGCAGGGGTTCGCCGGCGCCGGACAGGGTGGCGAAGTCGCCGCGCGCCTGCGCGTCGCGGATCTGTTTGTCCACCCAGGACTCGAACGGCACGCCGGGCGGCTTTCGCTCGGTCATGAACTCATTGTGCCGGACGGGACACGGCCGGGCGATTTATCATTCCGCGGTGCGCCGACCAGGCAGGCGTACGAGGCGGTTGCAGGCCGTCGAGGGATCGTTCAGGAGGAGCGCACGTGCTCGAACTCACCATGGCCACCGTCTCGGGGGAGCAAGAGGGTGCCACGGCCGGCATGGTCATGGCCGACGCGCCGAGTGAGCCCGGCGCCGTGCTGCGGGTGGGGCGGGACAAGTCGGTGTGCCGTCTGGCGACCCCCGACGACTGGCTGTTCGTCTCCCGTGTGCACCTGGAGTTCCGGTGCGGCCCGGAGGGGACCTGGCAGGTGACCTGGCTGCGCGGCTCGCAGCCCGACCCGTCCTCGGAGGTCCGGCTGATCGTCGGGGAGTACGCGCAGACCATCGCCTACGGAGGTCATGTGGCGCTGCCCCCGGGCAGCAACGGCGAGGTCGTCATCCAGGACCGCACCGCCCCGCGCAGTGTCAACGTCGGCTTCTACCACGAGGGGTAGACGACCACGAGGATCGTCTTCGGCCGTCCGGTCCGTTCCCGTGAGGGGCGGGCGGGGCGGCCGATCGGTTTTTCCGCGGGCTCGTCGTCAGCCCGCCTCGTCGGCGAAGAGGCGCTGCAGTGAACGGCACGCTCCGTCGAGGTGGGCCTCCATGCGGCGGACGGCCTCCTCGGCGTCCCCGGCGCGCAGCGCCTCCAGCACCGCTCCGTGCTCGGCGACGATGCGTTCGCGTCCGAGGGTGTGCCGGGTCTGCACCATGCACAGGTGCATCTCGCCCTTGATGTCCCGGTAGAGGCGGCTGAGCCGGGGGCTGCCGACCGCGTCCACCAGTGACTGGTGGAAGCGCAGGTCGGACTCGACGAAGGTGCTGTGCGGCGCCTCCGGCCCCAGCCGGTCGAGATCGGTGATGGCCCGCTCGGCCGTGGTCACCGGCACGGCCCCGCGCGCCACCAGGGTCCGCACCACGTGCGTTTCGAGCGGAATGCGGACGAGGAACAGATCGTCCACGTCGGCGCGGGTGAGCTGGGGGACGTAGGCCGGTTTGTTGGCCTCCCGGTGCAGCAGGCCCTCGTGCACCAGGGCGGTCACCGCGCTGCGCGCGGTGGGCCGGGAGACGGCGTACTCGGTCGCGATCTCGGTCTCCGCGAGGGTCGTCCCCGGCGCCAGTCGACCGTCGAGGACGCGGTCGCGCAGGGACGCGGCGAGGGCTTCGACGATCGAGACGGTGGACAGCCGGATGGCGGCGTCCTGGGCCATGAACACCTCCGAATGGGACCCCGCCATTCTCTCACGCACCCTTGCGCGATCCATTGACAGACATGAGCGGTTGTCTGACAATCGACCGATCCCGCAGGTCGGGAGTGACGGGGGTCACAAGGAAGCCAACGGAATGAGGCAAAGGCGCGTCATGGCTGCTTACGAGCAAGTGTTCGATCCGGTCGGTGGGTCCCTGGGATGGAGCGCGCTGTTCGCCGCGCTTCCCCTCGTCACGCTCTTCGTCCTGCTGGGCGGGCTGCGCTGGAAGGCGTGGAAGGCGTCGCTGGTGTCCCTGGCGGTCGCGCTGGCCGTGGCGGTCTTCGCCTACGCGATGCCGGCCGGACAGGCGGCGCTGGCGGCGAGCGAGGGAGCCGCGTTCGGCCTCTTCCCGATCATCTTCATCGTGCTGAACGCGCTGTGGATCTACAAGATGACCGAGATCACCGGCTGGGACGCGGTGCTGCGCCGCGCGTTCGGCTCCCTGTCCGGCGACCAGCGCGTCCAGGCCGTGATCATCGCCTTCTGCTTCGGCGCCCTGCTCGAGGCCCTCGCCGGGTTCGGCACCCCGGTCGCCGTCTCCTCGGTGATGCTGATGGCCGTGGGCCTGAGACCCATGAAGGCCGCCTCCGTCTCCCTCGTCGCCAACACCGCCCCCGTCGCCTTCGGTGCCATCGCGGTCCCGATCACCACCCTCGGCAAGATCACCGGGATGGACGCCGCCGACCTCGGCGCCATGGTCGGACGCCAGACCCCGCTGCTGGCCCTGTTCGTGCCGCTGATCCTGGTGTTCATGGTGGACGGCCGCCGCGGTGTGCGGCAGACCTGGCCGGTCGCCCTCGTCGGCGGCCTCGCCTTCGCCGGCGCCCAGTTCGTGTGCGCCAACTTCGTCTCCTACGAGATCGCCGACATCGTCGCCGCCTTCGCCGGCGCCCTGGGCGTCGTGGGCATGCTGCGCGTCTGGCAGCCCCGGGAACTGCTGGCCGCGCAGGGCCAGATGCCGGTCATCGCCGGCGGCTCCACCGCCACCCCCGGGTCGGACGCGGTGCTGCGGCGCCGGCAGACCGGTGAGGGCTCCGCGCTGAAGGCCTTCGCCCCGTACCTGATCGTCGTGGCGCTGTTCGCCGTGGCCACCGCAGGACCGGTCAAGACCTGGCTGGAGGCGCACTCGGGCTGGAAGTTCGCCTGGCCGGGCCTGGACGTCGTCAACGCCAAGGGCGAGCCGCTGTCCTCCCTGACCTACAACCTCAACGTCTTCAACGCCGCCGGAACGATCCTGCTGCTGGCCGGCCTGCTCACCGCCGTGCTGTACGGCATCGGCGGCCGGCGGACCGCGGGCGCCTACACCGACACCGTCCGGCAGTTCCGCTGGACGATCGTCACCGTCATGTCGGTGCTCGCCCTCGCCTACGTGATGAACATGTCCGGCCAGACCGTCACCCTGGGGCTGTTCCTGGCGCAGGCCGGCGGCGCGTTCGCCCTGCTCTCGCCCCTGGTCGGCTGGCTCGGCGTCGCCGTCACCGGCTCCGACACCTCCTCCAACTCCCTCTTCGGCATGCTCCAGGTCACCGCCGCCGAGCAGACCGGCATCTCCTCCTACCTGCTCGGCGCCGCCAACACCACCGGCGGCGTGCTCGGCAAGATGATCTCCCCGCAGAACCTGGCCATCGCCGCGGCGGTCGTCGGTCTGGAGGGCCGCGAGGGCGAACTCTTCCGCAAGGTCGTCGGCTGGGGCCTCGGCATGCTGGTCGCCGTCTGCGCGCTGGTCTACCTGCAGTCCACCCCGGTCCTGGACTGGATGGTGGTGCGCTGATGCCCGCCGGCACCGATCTGGCCAGGGACCTGGCCGGCATCGTCGGACCGGACCACGTACGCACCGACGACGGCGCCCTCGCCGCCTACGCCCGCGACGCCACACCCCTGTTCCACGCCCGGCCCCAGGCCGTGGTGCTGCCCGGCAGCGCCGAGGAGGTCGCCGCCGTCCTGCGCCACGCCACCGCCCGTTCCATCCCCGTGGTGCCGCGGGGCGCCGGCTCCAACCTGTGCGCCGGCACCGTCCCGCTGACCGGCGGCATCGTCCTGGTGCTGACCCGGCTGAACCAGCTGCTGGAGATCAGCTCCGACGAACTGCTGGCCCGCGCGCAGACCGGCGTGTCCACCGCCACGCTGGCCGATGCCGCGGCCGCGAAGGGCCTGCTGTACGCGCCCGACCCGGGCAGCCGCACCGTCTCCACCATCGGCGGCAACGTCGCCACCTGCGCCGGGGGCCTGCGCGGACTGAAGTACGGCGTCACCCGCAACTACGTCCTCGGGCTCGAGGCCGTCCTGCCCACCGGCGAGATCATCCGCACCGGGGGCAGGCTGTGGAAGGACGTCGCCGGCTACGACCTGACCCGGCTGCTCACCGGCTCCGAGGGCACCCTCGCGGTGATCACCGAGGTCACCGTGGCGCTGCTGCCCGCCCCGGCCGAGACCGGCACCGGAGTGGCGTACTTCGACACCCTCGCCGACGCCTCCCGCGCGGTGGCCGCCGTCATCGCCTCCGGCATCGTCCCGGCGACCCTGGAGTTCCTCGACCGCAAGTGCATCGACGCGGTCGAGGAGTTCGCCGGCCTCGGGCTGCGCCGGGACGCCGGCGCGCTGCTGCTGTTCGGCGACGACGGCTCCGCGGCGAACGTCGCGGGCAACCTGGCCCGGATCGGCGACGTCTGCCAGGACAACGGGGCGCTGGAGGTCACGCTGGCCGAGGACGTGGCCCGCGCCGACGCCCTGCTCGCCGCCCGCCGCTGCTCCCTGCCGGCGCTGTCCCGCCTCGGCTCGCTGACGATCCTCGAGGACGCCACCGTGCCCCGGCACCGCATGGCCGAGATGGTCGACCGCATCGACGAGATCGCCGACCGGCACCAGGTGCGCATCGCCACCTTCGGCCACGCCGGGGACGGCAACCTGCACCCCACCTGCGTGCTCGATCCCGACGACGCCGAGGGCGCCGACCGCGCCCACAAGGCCTTCGCCGAGATCTTCGCCGCCGCGATCGGCATGGACGGCACCATCACCGGCGAACACGGCGTGGGCGCCGCCAAGCTGCCGTACCTGGCGGACCGGCTCGGGGACGACCAGGTCGCGCTGTTGCGCCGTATCAAGAAGGCCTTCGATCCCGCAGGCATCCTCAACCCCGGAAAGCTCGGATCATGACCGACCACGACACCGTGGACAGCAGCGGCACGTGCGGCCCGTGCGGGCCCTCCGGCGCCGGGTGCGCCTCGGGGGCCGGGTGCGCATCGGGGGCCTGCGGGCCGGCCCCCGCCGCCGCCTCGCCGGGCCCCGTGCCCGGGGCGGGCCCCGTGCCCGTAGCGGGCCGCGGGATCTTCGACAAGGAGTTGCTGGACCGCTGCATCTCCTGCGGGTTCTGTCTGCCCGCCTGCCCCACCTACGCCCTCACCGGCGAGGAGACCTCCTCCCCGCGCGGGCGCATCACGCTGATGCGGGCGCTGGAGGCCGGTGACCTCGCCGCCGACGACTCCACGCTGGCCGAGGAGTCCTCGTTCTGCCTGGGCTGCCGCGCCTGCGAGACGGTGTGCCCGGCGGGCGTGGAGTACGGCCAACTGCTGGAGCAGTGGCGGGACCACCAGTGGAGCGGCCGGAACCGGCCGTGGATCGCGCGGGCCCTGATGGCGCTGGTGTCCCGGCCGGGTCTGCTGCGGCTGCAGGGACTCGTACGCCGTCATGCCCGCGGCCGGGGCGGGAAGGCCGGGCCGGACGGCCCGGCGCCGGGCCGGCAGCCGGTGCGGCAGCCCGCCGAGCAGCCCGCCGAGCAGTCAGCCGAGTCGTCCGGGCCGCCGGTCTCGCTGATGCTGGGGTGCGTCGAGCGCGGGCTCTACCCCGAGGTCTCGCGTGCCGTCCGGCAGTTGTGCCCGGAGGTCGACGTGCCCGCCCGGCAGGGCTGCTGCGGCGCGCTGCACGCGCACAACGGCGACTCCGGGACCGGCGCACGGCTCGCCCGCGCGCTCGGCGAGGACCTGCCCGGCACCGTCCTGACCACGGCGGGCGGCTGCGCCGCGCACCTCGCGCACCACCTCGGCCGCGACCGGGTGCGCGAGCTGAGCCAGTACCTCGACGACCGTTCGTACCGGCCCGCCGGGCAGGTCACGGTCGACGGCCGCCGGGCGCGGGCCGCCCTGCAGGACTCCTGCCACCTGCGCAACGGCCTCGGTGTGACCCGCCCGCCCCGGGAGCTGATCGCCGAGGTCGCCGACTACGTCGAACTGCCGGGCGCCGGCACGTGCTGCGGCGCGGCCGGCACCTACGCGATGCTCCGGCCGGCCGACAGCCGCAAGGTGCTGGACCCGAAGGTGCGCGAGATCGAGGCGGCGGACGTGGACTACGTCGTGACGGTCAATCCCGGCTGTCTGCGGCAGGTGCGGCAGGGGCTGCGCCGGGCGCGCTCCCGCGCGAAGGCCGTGCACCTGGCCGAGTTCCTCGCCATGGCGGAACCGTCCGCCGCGGACCGCCTGGACTCCGCCCCGGGTGCGGCCGGCCCGGCGGGGGCGTGAGGTCCCGTGCCCACGGATCACGCCTGCCACGCCGCCGCCGACGCCGTAGCCCGCGGCCTGCGTCCGCTCCGGGACCGGCTGGCCGGCGCGCCGGGTCCCGGCGGCGGGCCCGGGCGGCATCCGGGCGGACGCGTGGACGGCGCGGCCGGGCTGCTGGCGTTCCTCGACGGTCTGCACGCCGAGCTGAGCGGTGCCCTGACCGGCTGGCACTCCACGCTCGGCGACCGGATCCTCGGCGCGCTCGGACTGTCCCCACGAGGGCCCGGGGGTCCCGAGGGGAGGGTGCCCGCCGCGCGGCCGTCCGGCTGGGAGGCCCTCGGCCTGGTGCGGCGCCGGGCGGAGGAGGTTCTCACCGCGCTGTCCGGCCGGTCGTACGGCGGCGCGGGCCTGTCCCGGCGGCTGGAACTGGTGGAGGACGCCTTCGCCGGTGCCCTGCGCCGGCTGGGTGTGCCGGCGCGGGAGTCGGCCGACCACGCCGCCGAACTGGCCGCCGCCACCGGCTCGCTGTTCGGCCTGCACCCGCCTCCCCGGCGCCGGGCCGCCCCGCCCGAGCCGCAGCCGCAGCCTGCCCCGGCCGCGCCGCGGACGCCGGGAACACCGTTCATGCCCTTCCCCCGGATGAGCGACTGGTCCCAGGGCGGCCTGCCCTGACGGACACCGCCCGCGGGCCCGCTCGCCCTGCTCGGCGCGGGCGGCGCGGGCGGCCCGGTCACGCAGGTGCACGGCGCGGGTGAATGGGTCCTGAGTCGGGTCGATTGCCGTTCCTGGCGGGTTTTGTGGGGACTCGGATGTGATCCACCTCGCGCCCGCCGGCAGCGGCACAACCCCCGGCCGACTATCGTCATCCCGATAAAAGGGGGGATCGACGCCAGGTGAAGCAGGGGTTGCCTGCGTCTCCCTCCGGGGGCGGTGCGAGCCATAGGGTGCGCAGAGGAACGACGGGGCGGGAGGCCGACCAGGCGTGGCGAACGTGGAGCACAGCGGGCGACCGGCGGAACCCTTCGGGGCGACGGCCGTCGGCGGGGCCGGAGGAGGCCTGCGCGCGACGCGGCTGGGCCTGTGGCTGATCGCGACGGTCCTCGCGGTACGGCAGGTGGCCGTGGTCCTCGGCACCCCCCGGGGCGAGCGGCTGACGGACCTGGAGACCTGGGTCGGCCCCGACGGCGTCCTGCACGTGAACGGGTCGCTGTACGACTCCACCCGTTTCACCGGCACACCCTTCGGCGGCCTCGTCATGAAGCCGCTCACCCGGGCGGCCGAACAGGCCCTCGGCTGGGGGTGGACCTTCGGCACGCTGCTGCTGGTCGTCGCGCTCGGCCTGGTCACCGCCCGCGCGCTGCCGCCGCCGGTGAGCAGACGCACCTCCCTGCTCGCCGCGCCCGTCGCGATCAGCCTGCTGATGCTGTCGCTGCCGGTGCGCAACACGCTCTGGCTGGGCCAGACCAGCATCATCCCGGTCCTGCTGGTGCTGCTGGGCTGCTTCGTCGTACGCGGCCGGTACACCGGCGGGCTGCTCATCGGCTTCGCCGCCGCGCTGCAGCCGACGGTCCTGCTCTTCGCGCCGCTGCTGTGGTTCACCGGCCGCCGCCGCGCCGCCCTGACCACCGGCGCCGCCTTCGCCGGCTGCACCGCGCTCGCCTGGGCGGCGATGCCGCACGACTCGTACACGTACTGGGTGCACCACATGGCGGGCACCGGTCTCGGCGGGGCGGCCGACGACCTCGCCAACCAGTCCCTGCACGGCGCCCTGCTCCGGCTCGGCCTCGCCGGGCCGCTGGAGATCGCCCTGTTCCTCGTGCTCGGCGCCGCCGTCGCCTTCCTCGGGCTGCGCCGCGCCGTGCGCTACGCCCGCGAGGGCCAGCTGCTGCTCGCCGTGGCGATCACCGGCTGCGCGGCCATCGCCGTGTCGCCGACCACCTGGCAGCACCAGCTGCTGTGGGTGCTGCTCGCCGTCGTCGGCCGCGTCGGCAAACGGGCCTCCGACCGGTACGTGTGGCCGGTCGCCGTCGTCCTGGTGATGACGCTGCCCGCCAGGATGATGCTGCCGAACATGGCGGCCCTGTACGTCCTGCGCGACAACGTCGTGCTGCTCGCCGCCCTCGCCGCGGCGACCGTCGTGCCGTTCCTGTCCCGCACCTCGCCGCACTACCGGTCGCCGATCCCCACCGAGTACGCCGATCCCGTCCCGGCCCGTTTCCGCCACGTGCCGCTCCTGCCGGCCCTGCGCCGGGTGCTGACCCGCCCGAACCTGCTCCTCGAACTGCTCCTCATCCGTGTCACCTACGCCGCCTACCAGCAGGTCCGCCTCGCGGCCACCGGCGGCACCATCTCGGGCGGCCGGGCGCGGGCCGAGGCGCACGGGCACCAGATCCTCGGCCTCGAGCGTGCCCTGCACATCGACATCGAGCACTGGGCCAACCACGCGGTCGTCAAGGTCGGCTGGCTGCGCGACTTCTTCGACTTCTACTACGAGTCGTTCCACTTCGTCGTCCCGCTGAGCGTCCTCGCCGTGCTGTACTGGCGCCGCCCCGTCGACTACCGCTGGGCCCGGGCCTCCCTCGGCTTCGCCACGCTGCTCGCGCTGGTCGGCTTCTGGCTCTACCCGCTGGCGCCGCCGCGCCTGCTGCCCGGCCTCGGCATCATCGACACCGTGCACGGCGTGCAGGACTTCTCCAGGCCCGACTACGGCACGCTGACCGCCCTCACCAACCAGTACGCGGCGATGCCGTCGCTGCACTTCGGCTGGTCGCTGTGGTGCGGACTGGCCATCGCGGTCATCGCTCCCCGGTGGTGGATGAAGGCCCTCGGCCTGCTGCACCCGCTGTTCACCGTCTCGGCGATCGTGGCGACCGGCAACCACTGGGTGCTGGACGCGGTCGGCGGCGCGGTGGTCGTCGGCGCGGGCTTCGGGCTGGCGTACCTGCTGCAGGGTCCGCGGGCCGCCCGGGCCGCGGCCCCGGCGGCCGACGCGGAACGTGTGCCGCGCAAGGAACCCGCACCCAGCTGACGGCGCTGTCGCCTCCGGCCCGGCGACGGGGGCGGATCGGACGGCGGTGGCGGACCGTACGGCGGTGGACCGTGCGGCTGAGGCCCCCCGGGGGAGGCAGCGGCGGGGCGTCGGGACGAGGTGTGCTCCTGCCTCCCCCGCGGACGGGCCGGCGGCGCCGGGATGCCGCCGGCCCGAGACGGGTCAGCCCGCTTCGACGCGGAGTTCCTTCACGCCGTTGATCCAGGAGGAGCGTAGCCGGCGCGGCTCACCGGCCAGGGTGAGGGTCGGCAGGGCGTCGGCGATCGCGTCGAAGATGAGGTCGATCTCCAGGACCGCCAGGGACTTGCCGAGGCAGTAGTGCGGGCCGCCCCCGCCGAAGCCGAGGTGCGGGTTGGGGTCGCGGGTGATGTCGAAGCTGCCGGGGTCGTCGAAGACGTCGGGGTCGTGGTTGGCGGAGGCGTAGAAGAGGCCCACCCGGTCGCCCTTCCTGATCCGCCTGCCGCCGAGTTCGGTGTCCTGGGTGGCGGTGCGCTGGAAGGCGTTGACGGGGGTCGCCCACCGGACGATCTCCTCCGCCGCCGTCGCCGGGCGCTCGCGCTTGTACAGCTCCCACTGGTCCGGGTGGGTGAGGAAGGCGTGCATGCCGTGCGTGATGGCGTTGCGGGTGGTCTCGTTTCCGGCCACGGCCAGCATCAGCACGAAGAAGCCGAACTCGTCGGAGCTGAGGCTGTGCCCCCGTCCTCCGCGGCCACCAGCGTCGTCACGATGTCCCTCGCCGGGCACTGCTTGCGGTCGGCGGCCATGTTCATGGCGTAGGCGATGAGTTCGGTGGCCGACTCGGCGCCGACCTCCTCGGTGATGGCGTACTCGGGATCGTCGTAGGCGATCATCTTGTTGGACCAGTCGAAGATCTTGGCCCGGTCGTCCTGCGGGATGCCGATGAGCTCGGCGATCGCCTGCAGGGGCAGCTCGCAGGCGACCTCGGTGACGAAGTCGAACGGGCCCGGGTGGGCCACGGCGGCGCGTGCGATGGCGTCGGCGCGGGCGCGCAGCCGGTCCTGCAGGGCGCGGATGGCGCGCGGGGTGAAGACGCGCTGCACGATCTGGCGCACCCTGGTGTGTTCCGGGGGGTCCATGTTCAGCAGAATGAGCCGCTGGGCGTCGATCGCGTCGCGCTCGATGTGCTCGTTGAAGCGGATGATCGCCGTGTTGAGGGTGGAGGAGAACAACTCCGGGTGAGTGGAGACGTACTTGACGTCGGCGTGCCGGGTGACGGCCCAGTAGCCCTCGTCGCGGAAGCCGGCCACGTTGTCCGGCTGGGGGATCCAGCGCACCGGTTCGGCCCGGCGCAGCTCCGCGAACTCCGGCAGGGGCACGCGCTGGTGCAGCACATCGGGGTCGGTGAAGTCGAACCCGTCGGGGAGCGCTGGACAGGGCATCGGCAACTCACTCCAGCCATCTGACGGTCCATCAGGAATTGCGGTGAAGGTAATAACGGGTTCTACAACTGGCAAGGGGTGCGGCGCCGTCAATTGCGTGCGGGATCCGTGCGGATCTGCAGATCAAGACATCGGGCGCTGCACGACCCTTGCGAGGGCGCGTGCGGCGTCAGCACACTGCCCTTAGAACTAGAACACGTACTAGTTCTGCGTGGCGGGTGGGCCGGGACGCCCCCCTCGCGCGGGTACCGGAGGAGAGGATCAACCCCCCATGGCCGCGGAACCCGTGATCGTCGAAGCCGTACGCACCCCCATCGGCAGGCGCGGTGGCGCGCTCGCCAACCTGCACCCCGCCTACCTCCTGGGCGAGACCTACCGTGAACTCCTCGGCCGCACCGGCATACCCGCCGACTGCGTCGAGCAGATCGTCGGCGGCACCGTCACGCACGCCGGCGAGCAGTCCATGAACCCCGCGCGCACGGCGTGGCTGGCCATGGGACTGCCCTACGAGACCGCGGCGACGACGGTCGACTGCCAGTGCGGGTCCTCGCAGCAGGCGGCGCACATGGTGGCCAACATGGTCGCCACGGGCGTGATCGACGTCGGCATCTCGTGCGGCGTCGAGGCGATGTCGCGGGTGCCGCTGGGGTCGGGCTCGAAGCACGGGCCGGGCAAGCCGTTCCCCGACGAGTGGAACGTCGACCTGCCGAACCAGTTCGAGGCGGCGGAGCGGATCGCCCGCCGTCGCGGCCTGACGCGGGAGAACGTCGACTTGCTCGGCCTGGTCTCGCAGGAGCGGGCCGCCGCGGCCTGGTCCGAGGAGCGGTTCAAGAAGGAGACGTTCGCCGTCCAGGTCCCGACCACGGAGGAGGAGCAGCAGGCCGGTCAGGGCATGTGGCGCCTCGTCGACCGCGACGAGGGGCTGCGCGACACCTCGATGGAGGCGCTGGCGCGCCTGAAGCCGGTGATGCCCACGGCCGTCCACACGGCCGGCAACTCGTCGCAGATCAGCGACGGCGCGGCGGCCATCATGTGGGCCTCGAAACGGATGGCCCGGGCGCTGAAGCTGCGGCCGCGGGCACGGATCGTGGCCCAGGCCCTCGTGGGCGCCGACCCGCACTTCCACCTCGACGGTCCCATCGACGCGACGCGCGCGGTGCTCGGCAAGGCGGGCATGTCGCTGAAGGACATCGACGTCGTCGAGATCAACGAGGCCTTCGCCTCCGTGGTGCTGAGCTGGGCCCAGGTCTTCGGACAGGACCTGGAGAAGGTGAACGTCAACGGCGGCGCGATCGCGCTCGGGCACCCCGTCGGCGCCACCGGGGCCCGGCTGATCACCACCGCCCTCCATGAACTGGAGCGCACCGACAAGGAGTTCGCGCTGGTGACGATGTGCGCCGGCGGCGGCCTGGCCACCGGGACGATCCTCCAGCGGCTGTGAAAACGACTTGGCAGGGTTGACGCGAACTGATCAACTTGGCCGGTGCTGATCAAGGTGATCCTCCGCGCCCTGCCCTTCTCCATCCGCGAACCCGTCATGGTCGCCGTCTGCCTCGGCTTCGCCGGCCTGGCCCTCTACTGGTTCGTCATGGTGGGAGGCCTGGCCAGGGGCGGCTTCGGCCTGCTGTTCCTGGCGATCGCCGTCCTGCGCGCCCACTTGTTCCGCAAGGAGTGGAGATCCCGCAGGGCGGCGAAGGAGGGCGGCGTCACGCAGCGGGCGTAGCCAGTAGCCCGTATCCGGTGGCTCCGGTGGCTCCGGTGGCTCCGGTGGCTCCGGTGGCTCCGGTGGCTCCGGTGGCTTCGGTCGTTCCGGTCCCGGGCCGCCGCCCCGGCCCCGGCCGGCCGGACGCGGTGCACCCGGGTCCACCTGCGGCGGCGTCGTGGCTGCCCGGGTCAGTACCAGCCGTCGGCCTGCCAGAAGGCCCAGGCGGCGGTGGGGCGGTTAGTGGGTGATGTGGGTCATGTGGGGCGGTTCACCGCTTGACGGGGCCTCGAAGGTGACCGCGGTCTCGAACGCGGCCCGGCGGGTGGCTCTGCGCAGTGCCCTGAGCACGGCCGGGCCCAGCGTGAGCGTCAGCACCACGGTGACCACGGCCCGGCCCATGTCCCAGCCCAGGGACGTGGCCGCACAGTAGGCGACGAAGCGGGCCAGGTTGGCGGGGACGGCCGCGTGCGGATCGAAGGCGATGCCCGAGGCGAGCGCGCCCATGAAGGGCCAGCCGGCGAGGTTCATGATCGTGCCGTAGGCGAACGCGGCGAGGAAGCCGTAGCCGGCGAGGAGGCCGGTCTCGGCGCGGCCGCGCAGCCGGTCCGGGCCCGGCAGCAGGCCCGCGCCCATGGTGAACCAGCCCATCGCCAGCATCTGGAACGGCATCCACGGGCCCACCCCGCCGGTGAGCAGCGCCGACGCGAACATGGTGAGCGAGCCGAGGGTGAAACCGAACCCGGGACCCAGCACCCGGCCGCTGAGCACCATCAGGAAGAACATCGGCTCGATACCGGCGGTTCCGGCGCCGATCGGACGCAGGGCGGCGCCGGCCGCCGCGAGCACCCCGAGCATGGCGACGGCCTTCGGGCCCAGCCCGGATTCGGCGATCGTCGCGGCGACGACGGCGACCAGCAGCACCAGCAGCCCGGCGAAGAGCCAGGGCGCGTCCTGCGCGTGGGCGCTGAGCTGCGAGGAAGGCGGGGCGAGGAAGGGCCAGCCGAAGCCGGCCACCCCCACGGCGCTGACCAGGATGAGGGCGGCGACCGAGCGGGGGCCGAGGCGGACCGCTCTGGCTTGTCCGGTCATCCCAGTGCCTCCCGGACCTGGGCGACCGTCAGCCACTCCTGCGGGGCGAGGATCTTGGTGACCTGCGGGGCGAAGGAAGGGGAGGAGACGACGACCTCCGCGGTCGGGCCGTCCGCGATCACCTCGCCCTCGGCGAGCAGGACCACCCGGTGGGCGAGTTCGGCGGCGAGTTCGACGTCGTGCGTGGCGAGGACGATCGCGTGGCCCTCGGCGGCGAGGGAGCGCAGCAGGGTCACGAGGCGGGCCTTGGCCGCGTAGTCCAGGCCCCGGGTCGGCTCGTCGAGCAGGAGCAGGGGCGGGCGCGCGGTCAGGACGACGGCGAGCGCGAGCGTGAGGCGCTGGCCCTCCGAGAGGTCGCGTGGGTGGGTGTCGTCGGGTATGCCGGGGAGGAGCTCGGAGACCAGGGCGCGGCAGGTGCCGGGGTCGGCGTGGGCGTCGCGGTCGGCGGCGGCGCACTCGGCCCCGACCGTGTCGGCGTACAGCAGGTCACGGGGTTCCTGCGGGACCAGGCCGACACGGCGCACCAGGTCGGCGGGGGGTGTGCGGTGCGGGGTCACGCCGCCGGTCAGGACCGAGCCGGTGGTCGGGGCGACGAGGCCGACGAGGGCGCCGAGCAGGGTGGACTTGCCGGCGCCGTTGCGGCCCATGAGGGCGACGGTCTCGCCGGGGGTGATGGTGAGGTCGATCCGGCGGAGGGCGTCCACCCGGGCCCGGCGGACGGACAGGGAGCGGACCTCGGCGACGGTGGGCGCGGCGACCACGGGGGCGCGGTGCCTGCGGAAGGGCGGCCGCCACCGGCCGGCGGGGGCGGGGCGAGGGGGCGGCACGCTCGCCGGCGCCTGCGGGGTGACCCCGGGCCGCGCCCGTCGTGACAGCCGCTCCCGGAGGTCGCCGGCCCGGCGCCGCGCGTCCCGCACCGTCAGCGGCAGCGGGGACCAGCCGGCCAGCCGCCCCAGGTCCACCACCGGCGGACACACCGGCGACACGGCCATCATCTCGGCCGGGTCGCCGAGGACCGGGGGCGCCGCGGGGGCGGGGAGGAGGACGACCTGGTCGGCGTACTGGATGACGCGCTCCAGGCGGTGTTCCGCCATCAGGACTGTGGTGCCGAGGTCGTGCACGAGGCGTTGCAGGACCGCGAGGACCTCTTCCGCGGCCGCCGGATCGAGGGCCGAGGTCGGTTCGTCGAGGACGAGGACCTCGGGGTGCGGGGTGAGGACCGAGCCGATGGCGACGCGCTGCTGCTGGCCGCCGGAGAGGGTGGCGATCGGACGGTCGCGGAGGCCGGCCAGGCCGAGCAGGTCGAGGGTCTCCTCCACACGGCGCCGCATCACGGCGGGCGGGAGGCCCAACGACTCCATACCGTAGGCGAGTTCGTCCTCCACGGTGTCGGTGACGAAGTGCGAGAGCGGATCCTGCCCCACCGTGCCCACCACGTCAGCGAGTTCGCGCGGCTTGTGGGTGCGGGTGTCGCGGCCCGCGACCGTGACGCGGCCGCGCAGCGTGCCGCCCGTGAAGTGCGGCACCAGGCCGCTGACCGTGCCGAGGACCGTGGACTTGCCGACCCCCGACGGGCCGACCAGCAGCACCAGTTCGCCCTCCGGGACCTCGAAGTCCACACCCCGGACGGTGGGTTCGGCCGCGCCGTCGTACGTCACGGAGACGTCCTCGAAGCGGATCACGGCGACTCCTCGGTCACGACGGCTCCTCGATCACGGCGACTCCTCGGTCACGACGGCTTCTTGATCACGACGACCCCTCGGGGACGACGGCTCCTTGGGGGCGATGAAGGACGGCAGCAGGCCGAGCAGTACGGCCGCCGCGGGCCACAGCGGCAGGGCGGGGGCGACCAGCGGGACGACGCCGGGGTGCAGCGCCTCCGGGTCGCCGGCGGCGGCGAGGGCGAGCAGCGCGGCGACCGCGGCGCCGGAGCCCGCGACCAGCCAGGCGCGGACGTCCCAGCGGTCCGGGCGGTACCGCGTGCGCGGGCTGCGGCGGCCGCCGAGGCGCAGTCCGGCCAGGGCCGCGGCCACCCCGGCGAGCAGCAGCGGCAGCCCGTAGGCGCCGCCCACGGCGGTGAGCAGCCCGTACGTTCCCGCGCAGACGCCGAGCAGGCCGCCGAGGGTGAGGGCGGCGGTGGTGCGGCGCACGGCGGGCGCGACCTCGGCGGTACGGCCGTAGCCGCGGGCGTCCATCGCGGCGGCCAGCGCGACGGACCGCTCCAACGCGCCCTCCAGCACCGGCAGTCCGACGTGCAGCAGGCCGCGGACACCGCTGTCGGGACGGCCGCGCAGCCGGCGGGCGGCGCGCAGCCGCTGGATGTCGGCGATGAGGTTCGGCGCGAAGGTCAGGGCGACGACCACCGCGACGCCCGTCTCGTACAGGGCGCCCGGGAGGGACTTCAGCAGACGGGACGGGTTGGCGAGGGCGTTCGCGGCGCCCACGCAGATCAGCAGCGCGGCCAGTTTCAGGCCGTCGTAGCAGGCGAAGACGAGTGACTCGGCGGTGACCTCGCCGCCCAGGCGGACGCCCTGCGCCCAGTGCGGCAGGGGGACTTCGGGGAGGGCGACGATCACGTGCGTGCCGGGGATCGGGGAGCCGAGGGCGACCGCGAAGAACAGCCGGACGGCGAGGACGGCGAGCGCGAGCTTGACGAACGCGGAGTAGGAGCGCGCCCAGGGGGCCCCGGTGCGGCAGACGGCGACGACGTAGGCGGACGTCGCGACGAGCAGGGCGAGCAGCAGGGGGTTGGTGGTGCGGGTGGCCGCGGTGCCCAGACCGAGCGACCACAGCCACCAGGCGCCCGGGTGCAGCGAGGGCTTACCCGCCATGCCTGCGTCGCCGGGTCTGCCACACCGCCGCCGCGCCCAGCAGGGCGACCGCTCCCGCACCGGCGAACGGCCCCACCGACGGGCCGCCGCCGTCCGCCCCGTCCGCCCCGTCCGCCCCGTCGGCCCCGTCCGCCTCGTTCATTTCGTTCGTCTCTGTCCCGGCCGCCGGCTTCTTCGCGTCGGCGACCTGCTCGCCGCACCCCTTGTGCGGATACCCGGCGATCGCGCACAACAGGGCGTTGGTGTCGTAGCGCAGCGGCTTCGCCACCGCCGCCAGGGCGTCCGCCGTGCTGGCGTCGGCCGGTACCCGCGCGCACGCGGTACGGCCGGCCGGCGGCGTCTCGCCGGACGGGGCGTCGGCCGCGGTGCCGAAGTCGATGACGAGGGCCACCCGCTTCTCGCCCTCCCGCGCCGGAGTCCGCGCGCAGATCACCGAGAAGGAGGCGGTCCCGCGCGGCTTCGCCGCGTCGCCGGAGTCCTCGCTCACCGAGAAGCGGAAGCCCTGGACGTCGCCGTCGGAGGGGCGGGCGGTGGCGGGGCCCTGGGTGGCGTAGGTCCACCGGCCGGCTTCCGCATCCCAGAAGGACCAGTAGCGGTAGCCGGTGGCCCGGGCCTGGCCGGTGACGGCCAGGGCCAGCAGCACGGTGGTCAGCAGGACGGCGAGGCGGCGTGTCACGGCTGTCGCCCCTTGTTGCGGCCACTGCGCAGGAAACCGACGCCGATGCCGGCGACGAGGAACACGCCGACGATCCACCAGACGCCGAAGCCGGAGTCGTCCTTCTTGCCGGCCTCGGCCGAGTGGGCCTTGGCGGAGGCGGAGGCGGAGGCCGAGGCGGATGCGGTGGCGGAGGCCGGGACGGACGCCGGCTCGGGGCCGGTGGCGTTCAGCAGCCCGACCAGGTCCTGGCCGCCGAAGTCGCGCACGTCGGCGCGCGCGGCGTTCGCGGCGAGGATCAGCTCCGCGTAGGCGGCCGGTCCGCCGGCCCGGGCCCACTGCGCCGAGTTCGCCTCCAGCCAGCGCACGGCGCCGGCCGCCCGGTCGCCCTGACCCGCGGTGGCGAGCGCGAGGACGGCGTCGGCGGTGTTGCCGTAGTCGGGCTGGGGCTTGGCGCCGGGCATGGCCGAGGTCAGGTGGTGGCCCTTCGCCAGGGCCTTGATCAGGTACGCGGCGGCGTTGCGCGCGGCCTGTCCGGCATCGCTCGCGTCGGCGCAGGCCGGGGCGGCGCCCGTCGGCTTCGCGGCGGCCCCGGCCAGCCCCTTGCCGAGCGCGCCCACCACCGCCGCGGCCGTCGCGTCCGCGTTGGCGGCGAGCGTGCCCTTCTTGTCCGGCTGGTAGGCGAAGGCGCCCGCGTCCTTCGCGTCGCACGGGAGGGCGAGCTTCAGCAGGGCGTCGTAGGGGGACTTGCCGCCCTTGGTGACCCGCGCGGGCTGCTCGCCCACGGCGGCGAGGGCGCCGATGACGACGGACGTCGAGTTGGCGTCGCTCGCCCCGCCCGGCGCGTAGCCCCAGCCGCCGTCCTTGTTCTGTACGGACTTCAGCCAGCCGACGGCCTTGCCGGTGGCGGCGTCGTGGCCGCCGAGGGCGGCGAGGGCCTGGACGGCGGCGGCCGTGCTGTTGGTGTCGACCACGACCTTGGCGTCGCAGGCCTTGGCTCCATCCGCGCGGAACGGCGCGAAGGCGCCGTTCGCGCACTGCTGGCCGACCAGCCAGTCCACCGCCTTCGCCGCCGGGCGCACGCCCACGGTGTCCTGCGCGAGCAGCGCCAGCGACTGGCGCCAGACGCCGTCGTACTTCGGGTCGGAGGAGCCGTACAGGCCGTCGGGTATCGCCGCCGACGGGGACGGCGACGAGGTCGCGGCGACGGCGGGCGCGGCCGTGCCGATCACGGCGGTGGCGGCCAGGGCCGCGGCGGTGCGGCGGACGACGTTCATGCTCGGCGGGTGCCTTCCCCTATGGGAGCGGGCAGCACGGGACACCCCGGGCGGCTCGGCTCCGTATGCCTCGACGGTGCCGTGCGCCGGCGGACCGCCGACGCACCTGAGCCGGTCACGACCGTACGGGGCAGTCCGGCTGACCGCCCTCGGCGAGCGGTTCACGGTTGCGGGTCAGCGCCGGAATTGCACCGGCTTCCCCCCGTACGGGTGTGATGACGACCTGGCTACTGTACCGGCCCGTAGAAACGCCCTGAGCGGCGGCCGTGAGTGGCACCCGTCACCCCGGCCCGGTCTCTCCATGGTCTCCATGGTCTCCATGGTCTTCATCGGCTCCGTGGGCTCCTGGGCTCCCTGGGCGCGTATTCATACGTGCCCCACGGCCACGTACGCCACCGGGTCGCTCCCCGCCACCGCTTCCGCCCGGCCCAGCTTCACCAGCCGCCGCAGGTGGGCCTCGGCCTCCGAGACCGCGATGTTCCTCGATGCGTGGGGAATCTCGTCCCAGGGCCGGTTCCACTCCATGCGCTCGGCGAGCTGCCAGGGCGTGAGCGGTTCGGCCAGGAGGGCGTGCAGACCGGCGAGCCGTTCCTCGTGGTGCGCCAGCAACTCCCGTACGCGGGCGGGGGAGTCGGTGAAGGCGTGCTGGTGGGCCGGGAGCACCTCGGCGGGTGTGAGCCGGCCGACGCGTTCGAGGGAGTCGAGGTAGTCGCCGAGGGGGTCGGTGACAGTGGCGTCATCGGGGTCCTCGTACAGGCCGATGTGCGGGGTGATCTCCGGGAGCAGGTGGTCGCCGGAGAACAGGCGTCCGAGGCCCGGCAGTCGGGCCGGGTGCTCCTCCTCCAGGTGCAGGCAGACGTGGCCGGGGGTGTGCCCCGGCGTCCAGATCGCGCGCAGTCGGCGGCCGGGCAGGTCGAGGAGTTCGCCGGGGACGATCTCGCGGTCCGGCAGGGCGGGGGAGAAGCCCGGGAGGGTGGTGCGGGGGACGGCGGCGCGCAGGGGCGCGACGTGGTCCTCGGGGGCGCCGGCCGCGGTGAGTTTGGCCGCCATGCAGGCGAACCAGCGGCCCGGCCGGGTGTCGCGGGTGCGCCGTACGACGGCGGTGTCCGCGGTGTGCATGGCGATCCACCCGCCGGACGCCTCCCGCACCCGGCCGGACAGGCCGTGGTGGTCGGGGTGGTGGTGGGTGATGACCACCCCGTGGATCTCGCCCACGGCCGTGCCGCACGCCGTCAGGCCCTCGGCGAGGGTGTCCCAGGAGCCGGGATCGTCCCAGCCGGTGTCGACCAGCACCGGGCCGCGGTCGGTGTCCACGACGTACACGAGCGTGTACCCGAGGGGGTTGTCCGGGATGGGGACCTCGACGGACCGTACGCCGCCGCCGTGGTCGTGCACCTGCGCCATGGGCCGCCCCGTCCTGGTCGCTCGCCGACTGACCCCGCTGCGAAGCCATTGCCCACTATAACTAGAACTGGTATCAGTTCCTGGAGCGGTTCCTGATTACGCGTCAGAAACGTACCGGCCCGACCCCGTAGGAGGCAGTCGGTCATGACCGAGCTCGTGGAACACGGACAGCTGTTCATCGGCGGGGAGTTGACCGATCCCCTGGGCGAGGACGTCATCGAGGTGATCTCGCCGCACACGGAGGAGGTCCTCGGACGGGTGCCGCACGCCTCGGCGGCGGACGTGGACCGGGCGGTCGCGGTGGCGCGGACGGCGTTCGACGAGGGCCCCTGGCCCCGGACGACCCTCGACGAGCGGATCGCGGTGGTCACCCGCATCAAGGACGGGATCGCGGCGCGGCACGAGGAGATCGCCCGCGTGATCTCGTCCGAGAACGGCTCGCCGTACTCCTGGAGCGTCCTCGCGCAGGCGCTCGGCGCGATGATGGTGTGGGACGCGGCGATCACGGTCGCCCGGGACTTCCGGTACGAGGAGACGCGCGACGGCGTGCTGGGGAAGATCCTGGTGCGCCGCGAGCCGGTCGGGGTGGTGGCGGCCGTGGTGCCGTGGAACGTCCCGCAGTTCGTGGCCGCCGCCAAGCTCGCGCCCGCCCTGCTCACCGGCTGCACGGTGCTGCTCAAGCCGTCGCCCGAGTCGCCGCTGGACGCCTACCTCCTCGCCGACATCACCCGCGAGGCCGGGCTGCCGGAGGGCGTGCTGTCGATCCTGCCGGCCGACCGCGAGGTCAGCGAGTACCTGGTCGGGCACCCGGGCGTCGACAAGGTGTCTTTCACCGGCTCCGTCGCGGCCGGCCGGCGCGTGATGGAGGTGGCCTCGCGCAACCTGACCCGGGTGACCCTGGAACTGGGCGGCAAGTCGGCGGCGGTCGTCCTGCCGGACGCGGACCTGGAGACGTCCGTCGCGGGCATCGTCCCGGCGGCCTGGATGAACAACGGCCAGGCGTGCGTGGCCCAGACCCGCATCCTCGTACCGCGTGCCCGCTACGACGAGTTCGCCGACGCCTTCGCCGCCGCGGCGAGCGCGCTCGTGGTCGGCGACCCGCTGGACCCGGCGACCCAGGTCGGCCCACTGGTGGCCCGGCGCCAGCAGCAGCGCAACCTCGACTACATCCGCATCGGCCAGGAGGAGGGCGCCAAGGTCCTCACCGGCGGCGGCCGCCCGGCGGGCCTGGACCGCGGCTGGTACGTCGAGCCGACGCTCTTCGGCGACGTCGACAACTCCATGCGGATCGCCCGCGAGGAGATCTTCGGCCCGGTCATCTGCCTGCTGCCCTACGGCGACGAGGCCGAGGCCCTGAAGATCGCGAACGACTCGGACTACGGGCTGAGCGGCAGCGTCTGGACGGCGGACGTGGCCCACGGCATCGAGGTCGCCCGGCAGGTCCGTACCGGCACGTACTCCGTCAACACCTTCAGCCTGGACATGCTCGGCCCGTTCGGCGGCTACAAGAACTCCGGTCTGGGGCGGGAGTTCGGGCCCGAGGGCTACGGCGAGTACCTCGAACACAAGATGATCCACCTGCCGGCCGGCTGGGAGGCGTGAGGAGGCATGGGCGACCGCTGGCACGTCGACGTCGACCGCTCCCTGTGCATCGGCTCCGCCCAGTGCGTCCACCACGCCCCGGACGGCTTCCGCCTCGACGCGGGCCGCCAGTCCCACCCCGTCGAGCCGGAGACGGACGCCGACGAGCAGGTGCTGGCGGCGGCGGAGAACTGCCCGGTGGAGGCGATCGTGATCACCCTGCTGGGGAGCGGGAACGGGGAGCCGGTGTTCCCTCCGGAGGAGTAGGGGCGCGGGGCCTTTCCGTGCGAGACTCCGCCTCGTCTGCGAGTGATCCATGGGGGCGGAGGAGCGAATGCGGCGAGTGGGGGCCGTCCTGGCCGCGGTTCTGGCGGCCCTGGCACTGGCGGGATGCGGGGGCGGCGCGTCCGGGCGGGCGGTGGCGAGCGGCGCGTCCCGGGCCGCCGCGGACGGCCACGGAGGCGGCGTGGCCGCCGCGGACGAGAGGACGCCGACCACGCGCGCCGTGCGGGCGGACATCCGGGCCGCCGCCGTGGCCGGGGGGTTCGGACAGCCGGAGTTCCTCGACGTGCGGCGCGAGCTCAACCGCTGGGGTCCGTGCCAGGTGTTCGGCCGGATCCTGACATCCGCCCCGCCGGCCCGGGCCGCCGCCGCGCGGGCCGTCGCCGTGCTGGAGGACCGTGGCTGGAAGGCGAACGGGCCCATCGAGGACGAAGCCGGAGTCGGCTGGGTTCTGCTGCGAAAGGGCTGGTCGATCTCGGCCCTGTTCGGCGTGGCCTCCGCCGAGACCATCGCAGCCGGACTGCCGCCCGGACAGCGGGACCGGGCCAAGGACTTCAAGGGAGTGATCTTCGAGGGAACCGGCAGGGGCTGCACAGGATCCCAGGACAGCGCGGCTAGTCCGTCTCCCTGACCTCCGTCAGGTCGATCAGGCGGCACACCGTCTCGATGTCGATCTTCACCTGGGCGATGGAGGCGCGGCCCGAGAGCCAGGTGATCAGGGCCGAGTGCCAGGTGTGTTCGATGACACGGACCGCGGAGAGCTGCTCGGGGGTCGGGCTGTCCAGGCCCATCGCGTCCAGGATGATCACCGTCGTCTGACGGGAGACCTGGTCGACCTCCGGCGAGACGCTGCGGTCGGCGAAGGTGAGCGCGCGGACCATCGCGTCGGCCAGGTGCGGCTCGCGCTGCAGCGCCCGGAAGGCCCGCATCAGGGTCTCCGCCACCCGCTCCGCCGCCGTCTCGCCCTGCGGCGGCTTCTTCCGCAGCGTGCCGTGCATGTGCTCCAACTGGTCCTGCATCGTGGCCACCAGCAGGTGCACCTTGGACGGGAAGTAGCGGTACAGGGTGCCCAGCGCCACCTGCGAGGACTCGGCGACCTCCCGCATCTGCACCGCGTCGAAACCGCCCCGGCTGGCCAACTGGGCGCTCGCGTGCAGGATGCGGCGGCGCCGCGCCTCCTGGCGCTCGGTGAGCGGCGCCGCCGCCGGCCGGGCGGAGGCCGGCCGCGCGGCAGTGGCTTCCGCCTTGGACACCTTGGACACCTTGGCTTCCGCGGACATGGGCACCGTTCCGTGACATTCGGTGAGGGCAGGTGATCGGACCGAGCATGACAGGGCGTCGGCCGTGGCGCGAATCACCTGATCCACTGGTCACAGCACCCCTACCTGCCGGTAGATTCAGAGCCTCCTGGACGATCAAGTCTGAAACTTGTTCTAGATTAGCGTCCCGGCGTAATCTCGCGGGACAGTGCAGCCAGAAGGGGGCCCAGAGTGACCGCTGAGGCCAGTCAGGCGGGCCCTCGGGGGGACCGTGCCGCAGACGGCGAGCGACCGCTCGACATCGCGCTCCTCACCTACAAAGGGAACCCGTTCTGCGGCGGCCAGGGCGTCTACGTACGGCACCTGTCGCGCGAACTGGCCCGCCTCGGCCACCGGGTCGAGGTCATCGGCTCGCAACCGTACCCCGTTCTGGACGATGCCGAGGACCATGACGGCCGGCTGTCCCTGACCGAGCTGCCGAGTCTCGACCTCTACCGTCAGCCGGACCCCTTCCGCACCCCGAAGCGCGACGAGTACCGCGACTGGATCGACGCGCTGGAGGTCGCCACCATGTGGACCGGCGGCTTCCCCGAGCCGCTGACCTTCTCCCTGCGCGCCCGCCGCCATCTGCGCGCCCGGCGCGGCGAGTTCGATGTCGTGCACGACAACCAGACCCTCGGCTACGGCCTGTTGGGGGACATCGGCGCGCCCCTGGTCACCACCATCCACCACCCCATCACCGTCGACCGGCAGTTGGAGCTGGACGCGGCCGAGGGGTGGCAGCGCAGGTACGCCGTGCGCCGCTGGTACGCCTTCACCCGCATGCAGAAGCGCGTCGCGCGCCGGCTGCCGTCCGTGCTCACCGTCTCCGGCACCTCGCGCCAGGAGATCGTCGACCACCTCGGCGTGCGCGACGACCGCGTCCACGTCGTCCACATCGGCGCCGACACCGACCTGTTCTCGCCCGACCCGTCGGTGCCCGTGGTGCCGGGCCGGATCGTGACGACGTCCAGTGCGGACGTGCCGCTCAAGGGACTGGTCTTCCTGGTCGAGGCGCTCGCCAAGGTGCGCACCGAGCACCCGGCGGCCCACCTCGTCGTCGTCGGCAAGCGGCCTGCGGAGGGCCCGGTCGCGCAGGCGGTCGAGCGCTACGGCCTCGAGGGCGCCGTCGAGTTCGTCAAGGGCATCTCGGACGCCGAACTGGTCGACCTGGTGCGCTCCGCCGAGGTCGCGTGCGTGCCGTCCCTGTACGAGGGGTTCTCGCTGCCGGCGGCCGAGGCCATGGCCACCGGGACGCCGCTGGTCGCGACGACCGGCGGGGCGATCCCGGAGGTGGCCGGCCGTGACGGCGAGACCTGCCTGGCCGTGCCGCCCGGCGACTCCGGGGCGCTGGCGGCGGGACTGAGCCGGCTGCTCGGCGACCCGGAGCTGCGGGTGCGGCTGGGCCGCGCCGGGCGCGAGCGGGTGCTGCGGCGCTTTACGTGGGCCCGCGCCGCCGAGGGCACGGTGGCCCGGTACCGCGAGGCGATCGCCCGCTCCGCCGTTCCCGCCACCGCCGCCACCGCGGCCGCCCCCCGCCGCTCTGCGGCGGCGAGCGGCCGAGCGGGCGCCGTGGACGCTGCCGCCGCCACCGCAGAAGCGGGCGCCGAGGCGCAAGCCGGAACGGCCGCCCCGGCGAGGACGGAACCGGCCGCCCCGGCGAGGACGGAACCGGCCGCCCCGGCGAGGACGGAACCGGCCGCCCCGGCGAGGACGGAACCGGCCGCCCCGGCGACAGCGGGTGCGGCCGCCGCCCAGCCGGAAGCCGCCGCACCCATGACCGACGTCGATACCAACCGCGAAAGCAGGGCCACGTGCTGACCGTCGACTTCTCCCGGTTCCCGCTCGCCCCGGGCGACCGCGTCCTGGACCTCGGCTGCGGCGCCGGCCGGCACGCGTTCGAGTGCTACCGGCGCGGCGCGCAGGTCGTGGCGCTCGACCAGAACGGCGAGGAGATCCGCGAGGTCGCGAAGTGGTTCGCGGCGATGAAGGAGGCGGGCGAGGCCCCGGAGGGCGCCACCGCGACCGCCATGGAGGGCGACGCCCTGGCGCTGCCCTTCCCCGACGAGTCCTTCGACGTCGTGATCATCTCCGAGGTGATGGAGCACATCCCGGACGACAAGGGCGTGCTCGCCGAGATGGTGCGGGTGCTCAAGCCCGGCGGCCGGATCGCGATCACCGTGCCGCGCTACGGCCCCGAGAAGGTCTGCTGGACGCTGTCGGACGCCTACCACGAGGTCGAGGGCGGCCACATCCGCATCTACAAGGCCGACGAGCTCCTCGCGAAGATCCGCGAGGCCGGCCTGAAGCCGTACGGCACGCACCACGCGCACGCGCTGCACTCGCCGTACTGGTGGCTGAAGTGCGCGTTCGGCGTCGACAACGACAAGGCGCTGCCGGTGCGGGCGTACCACAAGCTGCTGGTCTGGGACATCATGAAGAAGCCGCTGGCCACCCGGGTCGCCGAGCAGGCGCTGAACCCGCTGATCGGCAAGAGCTTCGTGGCGTACGCGACCAAGCCCCACCTGCCCCGGGTGGACGCCAAGTGACCACACCCCGGACGGAACACCTCGTCCTGCCCGGGGTCCTCACCGCCGAGCAGGCCGCCGCGACCGTCCGCGGCATCCTCGCCGAGCAGCGGGAGGACGGGGCGATCCCGTGGTTCAGGGGCCACCACCTCGACCCGTGGGACCACACCGAGGCCGCGATGGCGCTGGACGCGGCGGGCGAGCACGAGGCCGCCGAGCGGGCCTACGAGTGGCTCGCCCGGCACCAGAACGAGGACGGCTCCTGGTACGCGGCCTACGCGGACGGCGACTTCGCCGACGTCACCGACCGCGGCCGGGAGACGAACTTCGTCGCCTACATCGCGGTCGGCGTGTGGCACCACTACCTGTCGACCGGCGACGACACCTTCCTGGACCGCATGTGGCCGCACGTGTACGCGGCGGTCGAGTACGTGCTCCGGCTGCAGCAGCCCGGCGGGCAGATCGGCTGGAAGCGCGAGGACGACGGCACGGCCGTCACGGACGCCCTGCTGACCGGCTGTTCCTCCGTCCACCACGCCCTGCGCTGCGCCCTGGCCATCGCCGAGCAGCGGGAAGAGGCGCAGCCCGACTGGGAGTTGGCGGCCGGCGCGCTGCGTCACGCGATCCGCCGCCACCCGGAGCGGTTCCTCGACAAGGACCGCTACTCGATGGACTGGTACTACCCGGTGCTGGGCGGCGCGTTGACCGGCGCGGAGGCCAAGTCCCGTATCGAGGAGGGCTGGGACCGTTTCGTGGTCCCCGGCCTCGGGGTGCGCTGCGTCGTGCCCAACCCCTGGGTGACCGGCGGCGAGTCGGCCGAACTCGCCCTGACGCTGTGGGCGATGGGCGAGTCGGACCGGGCGCTGGAGGTGCTCAAGGCGATCCAGCACCTGCGGGACGCGGACAGCGGTCTGTACTGGACGGGGTACGTCTTCGAGGACGAGGCGATCTGGCCCCAGGAGCTGACCACCTGGACCGCGGGTTCGCTGCTCCTCGCGGTCGCCGCCCTGGGCGGCCACGAGGCGACCTGCACGGTGTTCGGCGGCGACCGCCTGCCGGCCGGCCTGGACCCCGACTGCTGCGACTGAGCCCGCGGCCGACCGGCCTCCGCGGCCGCCCGGCCTCCGGTGCCGCCCCGCTCCCGGGGCCCCGCCCGGCCGCCGGCGGGGTCGGCGCCCCGGGCGCGGCGCGGTCAGTGCCGCTGGGCGCGGTTGGCGATGGCGTGGCCCACGAACAGGTAGACGACCGCGGCCAGGCCGTAGCCGGCCACCACCCGTGCCCACGCCGCGTCGAACGTGAACAGGTCGTACGACCAGCCCGCCAGCCAGCGGGCGGCGTCGTGCACGAACTGCACGAAGTCGTTCGCCCGGTTGGCGTTCAGCAGGTACATCAGGATCCACAGGCCCAGGATGCCGGCCATGACGTCGGCGACGATCGCGATGACCGTGCCGGCCGAGTTCGTACCGTTGCGATATCTAGGCGACATAGCACTCGGGTTGCCGCCGGAGCGCGGACGAAACCCGGCCCGGTGCCGCGCGTTCCTCCGTCGAGCGGCGGGGCCTAGTACTGCAACGACACTCCGTGATGCCCTCTGCGTTGGTAATGACTGATGCGGGCTCGTGCTTGGCTTCTTCTTCGCCATAGTGACCATGC
>NZ_JBIRUY010000049.1:0-66213 GCF_044335305.1 Streptomyces sp. NPDC020490
TCGCTCGTTCGTGTGGGTTCCAGTGTACCGCGTGCATCAGGTTGATGCACCATGTACCGTTGGCGGAAACACGGGACACCCCCCAACCACCCGGGCGGGGCGCGCGATTTGATGAGTGGTCAACGCCGGTATTTCACACCCCCACTCAGGCGAGGAATTACGATTGGGACGCTGCGAACCTCAGCCACAGAACAGTACCCCGGATATCGGAAAGGCTGAATTCCGGCGTTCGGAGGTACCGGAGCCGAACGGCCCCCCGGGCCGGGCGGCGGAACCGTCCACCAACATCGGCCACGCTTCCCTGCTTTTGAACGTCACGGCCGGCACCACCCGAGACTCAGAGCCGCTGCTGCTGTCCCGTGCCCGCACCGGACCACCGTGCCGCACGCGAAGCGAGCTCAGCCACGGAGGCCGGCCTCCCTCGAACCGGTGGTTGTCGGCGGCGACACGCCCGTTGCTGCCAGCTGCTTGTGCCGTGCGGTGCGCGGCGTGGCGGTCGGGGTGCAGGGGTCAGCCGGTGTCTAGTGACACATAAGAGCGTTCCGCGCCGAAACCGCCGCTGACCTGCGGTGATGCGAAACCGTTTGTTCTAGATCTCCAGAACAAACGGGTCCCGGGTGTTCTGGAGATCTAGAACAAAGTCACCCCGAACCTGACGGGTCGTTAGGTCACCGTGAGGCACCGTTTGTTCTGCCCCTCCAGAACAAGCCGGTTTACCTAGTGCTACCGTGCTCCCCGAAACGTTGATCATCTCTGGAGGACTGTGCTGATGGAACAGCTGCCGATCGTCCGCCCCGGCGAGCGCGTGGTCGCGCGGTCGGACGGCAAGGGCGGCTTGATCCTGGGCGTGGAGAAGATCAAGGGCCGGGAGTTCGCCGCGAGCGCGGAGTGCAGCGGCTACGTGCTGGACGCCCGGCTGCTGATGGACGTACTCGGCAGCCTGAAGATGCCCGGCTCCTGGTTCCAGGTCTGGTGCAAGCTCGTGGCGCTGCAGAACGCCAACCGCGCCGATGACCAGACCCGTGCCGCCGCCCGCGGCTTCGTGAAGACCAACCAGCGCGACCTCCAGGCCCGGTGCAACCTGTCGGCGGCCTCGGTGAACGAGGCGTCGCAGTTCTTCGCGCACATCGGCTGGATGCGCACCGCCAAGCGCGGGGTCCTCCAGCTGAACCCGTGGCTGACGGTGGCCGGCACCTCCGGCGAGCAGGAGAAGTGGCAGAAGCTCTGGAACGACGCCAAGGGCCCGGCCTGCATCATCCCGCACGCCGACTACCCCACCGAGTGGCGCCAGGCGCGGGAGGCGGAGAAGAAGGCCGCTGAGGCCGCCCGCCGCAGGGAGAAGGTCGTCACGCTCCGACAGCGGCGGCCCGTGCGCAAGGCGAGCGCATGACCTCGCGCGGCATATCCTCGTTACAGCGTCGACCTGATCGAAAGTGGTGAGGCTCCGTGAGCAGCTCTTACGTCCCCAGCCCTCCCACAGAGGCACCCCTCACGATCTCCCGTGACGTCCTGCGCCTCCTGGCCCTGGTCGACATCACCACCGCCGGCCGCCGCGTCCTGGACCAGCTGCTCTACCTCAGCGACCCGGAGACCGGCACCGCCGCGATCAGCCAGAACGAGATGTGCTCCGAGCTGGGCGCCAGCAAGCCGACCGTGAACCGCGGCTTCAAGGAGCTCCGCGAGTGCGGACTCGCCTGGAGCCTGGAAGACGGCCTCTACCAGCTCCACCCGCTGCTCACCGGCGGCGCAGTCTCCTCCCCCGTCATGCCGGTCCCGGAGATCCGAGCCGCCGAACCCGAACGCTTCACCGAGCAGCGACGGGCCCGGTTCGCCGCCCAGACAGCCAACCTGGCCGCCACCGGCTAAACACCCCACCGAGGGCCCTCACAGGTCCTCCAGCGGCCTCCTGGCCCCGCGAAGACGCCAAGGCGCTGCACCCCGGTGCAGCGCCTTCTTCATGCCCGCTCGCGATCAAGCCGGTAGCACTGGCTAAACCGGGTTGTTCTGGAGCAGCAGAACAAACAGCGGGCGAGCCATGCAGCAGCTGCCGTCGAACCGAGCAGCCGGTAGCACCAGGTGAACCGGCTTGTTCTGCTGCTCCAGAACAAGCCGCGGCCCGGTGCAGCGGATAGCAGCAGCGCCCGCTGCTACCTCGAGGCTGGCCTTGCTGCACGAGCAGCACCCGTGTCCCGCCTGGAAAGTGCGAGACAACGCTGCACGCCGGGCCCGCCTTGCAGCAGCCGAGCAGCACGACCAGGAGCACGAGCAGCACCAGGAGCACCAGGAGCAGCGGGAGCAGCGGGAGCAGCGGGCCGGTGCTGCAATTCGCTGGTCAGACCTCGATGTACGCGACGACGACCACGGTGCGAAGTGCTGTGACCCAGTACAGGAGGCGTACGCGCTCGACTTCGTCGGTGTACTGCCGCAGCTGTGGGCCAGCGGAGTCGCCGGGCAGGGCCTCGCCGATGTCGGGGTCGACGGAGACGACGACCAGGGCGCGGTCCAGGGCGTGAATCTCCGCCTCGCTGGTGATGTTCTCCAGCTGCTTGGCCGCGGAGTCGGAGAAGGCGATCCGGGCGCGGCGCGGGCCGTGCTGCGGGGCCATCAGGCGACGGCCGGGCGCTGCGAGGCGAGCCGGGCGAGGTGAGCCTCGCGCAGCTCCTCCCACGGCGTGCAGTCCTCCACCGACGGCAGGCCGTTGGTGGCGATGTCCTCCAGGACGGCGGCGAGCTGGTCGGCGTTCTCGCGGGTCTTGGCCGCGTACGCGCGCAACCCGTCGGCGGCCGCGGGCTCCAGCTGCTGCCGGGCGTGGTCGGCGGGGGCCGGCTGTTCGCTCATCGAGGGCTCCAGGGGACAGAACTGGCGTCTGCTCCAACGGTATCGGCCGCTCCAGGCCCTGGGGACCACTCCGGACGAACCGGCTCGTACGAGGGCGCGGACCCAGGACCCAGAGACCCCGGTCCCGGGGCGCCGCAGAGTGCCGGCACCGGCCCGCTGCCCGATGACACAGACCAACTGAACAGTGACACAGCGAGCGTGTCCACCTGGGAAAACAGGGGGTCGATGACACAGATGACACAGATCGGCCGGACTGTTCAGGCGGGCGAGGGAACCCAACCCGGATGCGGACCGTAGCCGCTCCGGGAAGGGCGTCACGCTGATCGACGCGTGGCCCGAATCCGGGGGTCGGGCCCGTGATTCCGGGCCGAACCGCCAACGTGACACCCCAACGTGACAACCGGATCGGGGCGCGTGACACGGGTGAGCGTGACAGCGTGACAGTCACCCTCGGTGATCACGGGCGAGATCGGAGAGCGCCGGAGCGGGCCGTGCGAATGCTGCGCTACGACCGGACGCGAGCGAGGAACACGGCGAGGTCACCAACAGCTTCGGGTTCGGCGGTGGCAAGCCGGCCCGCGAACGCCAGCTGGTCGACGTCGGAGCCGGGGACCAGGCGGGCGAGTTCGGCGAGCAGCGCGGCGTGCGCGAGGACCGGCGCGGTGAGAAGGCCGGCGGCTTCCTCGCGGGCGGCCGGATCGCGGTAGTGCCCGAGATGCGCGGCCAGGGCGTGCGCGAGCCAGGCGTCGACGTCGGCCTGGACGTACCCGCCCGCGCGCCGGGTGAGTTCGTCGCGGACGGCTTCGTCCCCGTCGCGGGGCTCGGTCTGCTCCAGCGTGCCGAGCTCGCGCAGCGCCTGGAGCTCATCGGCGCGGGCCGCGACCCGGGCGGCCTCGCGGTGCTCGGCTTCCCGGGCGGCGGCGGCCGCAGCGTCGGCGGCGAGCTCGGCCCGGACGACATCGTCGGCGTCCGGGTCGTAGACGGTGCCCGGCGCCGCAGCGGCGAGCAGCTGCGCGATGCGCTCCCACTCCGCGAGCTCCGCCGGGCCGCGGACGTCGTCGGCCAGGTCCTCGTGCCGCGCGTCCTGCCGGGCGTCGAACCGGGCGTCCTCGAGGGCCGCCGCGACGGCGCCGGCGTCCATCCCCTTCGCCCGTCGCCGTACGACGCGGCGGCCGATGCGGGCGGGGTCGACCGGCTCACGCGGCGCAGCGATGCGCGGGGCGAGCGGACGGCGCGCAGTGCGCCGGGGCGGCCAGGGCGTGGTCATCATCGGCCTCGTATTCGTGGTGCGGATTCGGAGCTGGCCGCCGCCAGAGCGCTTCTGCGACGGCCCGCCGAACATGGTTTATAGCAGGCCCTGAATTTGTCCGTGTCAGAACTGGAAACTTATGGACTGGACGTGCGTGAAATCTGCGCGCAGGCCATCGGCTCGGGTGCCCCATTCCGTGAAATACGACTCGGTGATGGCCTCCGCGACGATCGGATGCAGATCCTCCTCCGTCGCTCCGGCCTCCTGGAGCTCCAGGATCTGCTTCACGTAGGTGGGTGAGATCGGGGTGGTGATGGTGCGGATGCGGCCGTCGTCCGAGCTGCCCGAGCACGTGAATCCGAAGTATGCCGTCACCTCCACCATCATCCCGCTGGAGGTGGAAGCCTGCTCCCGTGCACGTGCCCTGACCTGCGGTTGCCACTGGGATTCCGTCTCCTCTACCAGGGCGGCCTGGAGGCGCTTTTGCGGGGTCGTCAGCTTCCCGGCGCGGTAGCGCTGCACGGTGCGGGTCGAGACGCCCAGGCGTTCGGCGAGGGCCTTCGTGGACCGCTTGGCCTGCGTGTAGAGGAATTCCATCTGAGCCTTTGCGGATTTCGGCGCGGGCCGGGTGAAGACCTTCCGCTCCGCCCGTGCGAGGGCCTCCAGGACCTTGCCGCGGCGCGCGGCCGGCTGCTGCTGCTCGTGCTCGTTCATACCTCCTAGGGATCACGGATCACCTGTGGACAGATTCCGCGGCCGTGCGCCCCACTGTTGCCGGAGGGGTTGACGGCGCAGGTCAGCGGGTCTTGGGTGGAGGGCCACGTCCAGAGCAAGGGGGCTGGCCATGGCGTTGCTGGAGTTCTCCGACCGGCTGCCGAAGTGTTCACGCTGCCGGGGCAACCTGATCATGAGCGGGGTTGCGCCGCAGGACGACGAACACGGGCGGCCGATCCACCTGGAGCTGTGCCCGGTGTGCGACACCGGCGACGTGGACCGCCCGGCGGCCGGCCTTCTTGTCCAGTGGTTCGCCGACGGCGGCGGTCATGACGAGAGTCGTATAAAGGAGGGATCGCACCTGCTGATGGAGTGGACGAAAGAGTGCATGGCCGTCCACGGCTGGTACTTGCAGGACGCACCGCCCGACCAGCCCTGAGCAGGGCGCATAGTGCCGCCGCGTCGTACGGGCCGGACGGCCGCCGGGTCGAACTACTGTTGGGGCCGTGGCGACAACGTACGACTTCCCCTGCGACCTCATCGCAGCACAGCAGGAACTCAACCAGGTGCGGGCCGACCTCACCGCCCTGTACGAGCAGCTGCCGTACTCCGTCGAACCGATGGAGGCCTGGCAGCGTCCCAGGCTGGTCGGAGCAGGAGCAGCAGGAGGTCGCCGTGCTGCGGGAGAAGGAACGCGACCTCACCGGGGCGATCCTCACACACGCCTTCTGGAGCGAGGTCGACGGGCCCGAACGGCCTGATGCCCGCTCCCAGCTCAAGCACGCCCGCGCACGCACAGCCGGCGAGGGCCAGGAAGCGGCGTAGCCGTGGCGGACACGCCCGAGCCGAAGCCGCCGCCGATCACGGTGGTCCTCCCCGACGACCAGGAAATCGCCGGCCTCCTCCTCTGCCGTCAACAAACTCCGGAGGGATGGCTGTACCAGGTCTCGGTCCCGGCCTGGACGAACACCGACGGCCGGGTGGAACCCGCCTGGTACACGGTGTGGGTGCAGGCTCCCGCCCATGTGAGGCCGATCGACGGCGTCTCGTACGACGACGTTCCCACCGAGCGCCTGGAAAAGCCGTCGACGGTGCGCGAAGTCCTGGGACCGCGCCGGCCTTCCGGATGGGTCTTGCAGAAACTGGACGGCGGCCGCGGTTCCGGCCGGGGCGTTATCCATGCCGTCGACTGCGAGGAAGCGCCCGCCGGAGCGCCGGTGCTCAGCTTGGAAAGGGCACTGGACGCTGCGGAGCATCCCGGTACCCGGCTGTGTTCTTTGTGCGGTGCCGCAGCAGAGCTGGATCCCGTACTCAAAGGGTTCGACCACGCCGACGACGACTAATCCCGCTCCTCTGCCAAGAACCCAAGGCGACACAAAGACCGGAGTCTCTCCGCACGACTCGGAGAATCAAAGGCAGGGCCCGCAGCGAAGTCGAACAGCTCCGCTGTCTTCGTAGAAGAGACGGAGAGACCTTCTGACGAGACGTCGGATGCTCCGCTCATGCTGACACCATCAGCTCCGGCGAAGAGATCCACCGACTCCGTAAAGAGATCGACGATGTTTCGCCTCCCAACCTTGCCACGGACGGGTGTTTCAGTGGTTCAACACCTCCGTTCCGGCGCCTCAAAGAGGGCTCTGCAACGCGCTCTTGAGCGTTCCCAAGGCTTGTCGGCTCCGCTTCCGCGTTAGGCGGGCATCAGCTTTCCCAATCGGCTGCCATACCTCTCGGACGGCATCGCCGCAGGTGGGAGACCTGAAAACCTTCGGTGACTTGACAAGCGGGAGCGCCTAGCACATGTGCGGCGACTTCGCTGAGGTGGCTTCCCCGAGCGGAGTTGGCCTTCGGTGCTGTGCAGAGGCAGGGGGAAGGTCAGGCCGTGATGTGCGTAGGCTTCTGAGCCGACGGCAGCGGCAGTGCCTCCTGGGTTCTGCAGCCGCTCCAACGGTGCAGTCGTCAACGCGTAGTTCGACCGCTTCAACCGGAAGGAGACAAAGCAGTGGCCCCCTGCTCCAACAAGGGGCCACTCGCGTAGTCCGACAGCTCCACCCCGTACCAGAACGCATTCCAAGATGGGAGAAGAACCATCAGGTCCGAGCCCGAGCCTACGGGGCGCCGCGTGCTGCCGTCGAGTCAAGGCAGTCCCGGCACGCCCGCAGGCATAGCCGCACAACCCCGTCACCACACCTCCCGTACGAACAGGGAGAGGCGGGCTTCGTGAACAACGACCAGATCAGCGTGCGCATGGTGGTGCTATTGCTGGTGGGCGCGTTAACCGTCGCCGTCGCTCTCTACCATCCGGCGCTCGGAGCAGCGATCGGTGTCGGCGTTGTTGTTGTCGCCCTGCTCAACGAGCTGATGAGTAGATAGCCGACAGCCATCCCACCCCGCGCATACGCGAGCGAGCCCCAGACCAGGTCAGGTCCGGGGCTCGCGGGCTGTTCGGGGGTGCGGCCTGCTACAGCTCGAACTCGAGGTCCAGCACGTCGTTGATCTGCACCTCCTGGAGAGAGCCGGCGCGGCGGCCGCCGTCCTGGAAGTACACCTCCTTGAGCGCTTCGGCGGTGAGCTCGCGCAGCCGGTCGTCGCTGGCTCCCTGCTGCTGGGCGTCGAAGAGCCGCGCGGCGTACTGCGGGGGCAGGGCGACGGTCAGGTGTCGGATGCGGTCCTCATCCGTCGTCTCGATCGGTGCCCCGGCGTACCCGAGACGGGCGTGGACGTCGATGACGATGCCGCCGGTCGTCGCCGCCTTCTCGCGGGCCTTGGCCCGGATCTGCGGCTGCCAGCGCTTCTTCACCTCGCGCTCCAGGCGCGCGGCAAGGTCGGCGCGCGGCTTCTTGGCCTTGCCCGCCACGTACCGCTCCACCTGCCGCTGGGACATGCCGAGCAGGTCGGCGACCGCCTTCGTGCCCTTGAGCTGCTTGACCAGGTACCGCATCTGCGGGCCCGCGGCCTTGGGCGCCGGGCGGGTGAACGCCTTCTGCACCGCCTGGTCCAGGCCGTCCCCGAACTCCTTGGCCATTGCCTGCCTACTCCCCTACTCGCCGTTGTCGGCGTCGGTGACGGTGCCGTCCTTGATGTACCGGGCGAGGTTGAGCTCCGGGGCGTTGAACCGCTCGCGGACCTCTTCGCCCCACAGGACGTCCTGGGTGCCCTCGTGCTTGACCAGGCCGGGGTTGACCCCCAGCTTGAAGCCGCCGGGCAGCGGCTTGCCCTCCCGGTAGGGCAGGAAGTCCAGCGGCGAGGGCCCGTTGGCGGCGTAGACGACGCAGTCGGACAGGATCGCGATGGGGTACTGGCCGGTGAACGCCGCGTGCTTGACGATCTTGCGGTGCAGGTTGATCCGGGTGCGGGAGATGACCGCCGCGCGGATGTCCGGCCGCCAGGTCGGGCGGGACAGGGCGCGCCACGGCTCGCCGGGCCGCCAGCCCTCCCCGCGCGGGCGCTCGCGGAGCTTGCCCAGGCCGCCCTTCACCGTGGCCTTGATCGCGGAGACGACGATGGCCAGCTCCGGGTCGCGGCTCTTGTAGCCGTCCATCGCGGCGAGGAAGTCCTCGGGGGAGAGGTCGGCGTCGACGCCGAGGTCGGCCATCGTGGCGAGGTAGGCGTCGCGCAGCCGGTTGTACCAGCCGTCCAGGTAGCGGCCGTTCTCCCGGCGCACCCACGCCTCCAGCGGGCGCACCTCGTAGCCGAGCTCCACCGCGTACGCCACGGTGGGCGTCGCGTACCAGGCCGGCCCTTCGGGGCGCTCGCCCTTCGGCGTGAACGGGGAGGGCAGCAGCGAGCCGTCCAGCTCCACCCACTCCTTGCCGACCTTCACCTTCGACAGGTCGACGTGGCTCAGGTCCACCAGCCAGCTGCCGGGCAGCTTCGGGTCGAACACCGGGTTCGTGACGTGCGTCGGCGCTCCGAGGCCGACGTTCAGGCCGTTCGCTCCGGCGGCGAAGGCCATGTTGACGTCGATGCCGACCAGGTGGCGCAGGGTGCACTCGGCATCGGTCATCGGCCGCGCCCAGTCGTACGCCTCCTCAAACAGCTTCTCCGCCGGGCCGCGCACGTGGAACCGCGGCAGGTCCTTGAGCAGCGGGTGCCCGTCCGGAGCCTCACACGGGGCGCAGTCCACCGGGTCCTTGCCCAGGGAGCCGGGGTTGTGCTCGGAGTGCCGCTTACCCGTCGCGTCCGGCTCGGAGGCCCGGGTCGCCGGGTGCAGCGCGGTCATCAGCTCCAGGCCGGTCACGGCGGTCGATCCGCGCGGCGTCATCACCCTCGAGGCGTACACGCCCAGGAGCCGCGCGAGTTCGGCCGGCGCCAGCTGCCCGGCCGCGCCCCAGTGCCGGGTGTCCAGCGCGTTCCACGACGGGATGCACAGCTGCACGCAGGCCCGCTCCGAGCCCTGCGCGGGCCGGTAGATCCGCGCCCACGGGCCGAACCCGCGCTTGGTCAGCTGCCACTGCGCGCGGGTCAGCTGCTTGATGACCTTGTGGCCCTCCGGGATGCGCCCGGCGATCCGCTCCTCCTCCGTGAGTGTGGCCGGGAGGCCGTAGCGCTCCAGCGCGGCCTCGGTGAGCACGAGCAGCGGGTCGGCGTCCTTGCCGGGGCCGGACAGCTTCGGCGCCCCCAGCTTCGCCTCCTTGAGCGTCCAGTCCACCAGGGACGGCAGGGACTTGGCGGGCACGTCCAGGACCAGGCCACCGGTGCAGTACGCCAGCACCTTGCCGTCGTCGTCGACGTCGATGACCGCCAGCGGGCCGTTCTCGAACCGCAGGTCGGTGCCGCCCGCCGGGGTACCGGCCGGGGCCGCCTTCCGTGCGCCGGGACGGCGCGACGTCGACGTGGTCCTGGTCGTGGTCGCCGGGCGGGGCGCGGTGTTAGCGGGGTAGAGGGACGCGACCACTTCGTCGATCGCAGCGTCCGGAACCTCCGGCATTTCGCTTGTCGGGGCGGGGGTCTGGGTGTTCTCGGTTGCAGTCATGGCCGCAGCGTCGGGGGCCGGGCCTGTGGACAGAGTCTGGGCTTCCGCCGGGGCGGGCGCGCCGGTGAACGTGGCGGGCACCGGGGCGGGGTAGAGCTCTGCGAGCTGCTTGAGCAGTCGCGCGTACGCCTCGCGCTCGGGGCCGCGCGGCTCGGTCGGCTTCTTCGTCGACTCCCAGGCGGACACCGTGGCCCGGCGCACCTTCAGCGCGCCGGCGACTTCGTCCAGCGTCAGGCCGTGCGCGGTGCGCAGCCGCTTGCGCTCCTCCGCCGGCGGGAGCGGAGAGCGGGACGCGACCAGCGCGTCGACCGCGTCGAACATCTCGGACATGGAACACCTCCTGACCTACACTCTACCCCATGAACCGTAAGGTTCGCGTACATCTACCGTACAAACAGCGTATGGACCCACTTTTGAGTGAGGCGACGTTTCATGCTGACGTCCTCAGTTGAGCCCGCTGAGGTGTCACCGCCGCCACGGTCCCGGCCTCCCTCGCCGCCCGCTCCGCGCGGGCCCGGCGCACGGCCGCGGCGTGGGAGGCGTCGGCCTGGCGGCGGCGCTCGGAGCGGGCCTGCTCGATCGGGGCCGGCGCATCGACCGGGACGGCGTCGGGCTCGGGGAACGCACGGCGCGACAGCTCCCGCATCGCGGCGGTCTGCCGCTCCACCGCCTCCGCGATGTGAGGGTCCACCCGCGACGGCGGCGCCGCCTCCTGGTGCGCGGCGAGCGCGCGGCGGTAGCCGTCCGAGGCGGTCTCCCGGGTGCGGGGCGGCCCGGCGGGCGCGGCCGCGGGCTCCGGATCGGCGTCGGCCGGCTCGGGCAGCGGCACCGTGCCGGGCGCCAGGATCCGCAGGGTGCGGACGACCGTGCGGCCCGCCGACTGGTTGGCGGCCGCGATGATGCGGGTCTGCTCCAGCCGGGCCTTCGTCGCCCAGGCCGCCGATTCCGGGCACACCGTGAGCTGCCCGGAGTCGGGGTCGTACGACACGGCGGCGACGTGCCCGGCGAGCTCGGGGGCGATGGCCGCCCACCGCTCGCGCAGCGTCGCGCCGGCGGCCGGGAGCTCCCACGCGCGCTCGGTGACCAGCGCGCCGATCGCGGCCCCGAGTCCCATCGGCTCGCGCCCGTCGCGGCGCACCGTACGGACGATCCGCGGCTTCGCCCTCGCCTTCTGGCCGCCGCCGTTGGCGCGCGCCGCCTCCATCGCGGCCCGCAGCGCGACCCGGGCCAGGTCGACTCCGGACACCTCGCTGCCGCTCATGCCTGCCCCCACGGGGTGTAGCCGAGGTCCAGGTGACCGAGGCCCGAAAGGCGCTGCACGGTCGCGACGAACGACCTGGTGAACAGGCGCTGCGCGGAGTGCTCGCCATACCGGCCGATGTGGTCGTGGACGATCTGGTGGTCGTGCGCGGCACGGGTGCGCCAGTCGAGCACCTGCTCGCGGGTCAGGTCCTCGAGGACCAGCTCCTGGTCGTCGTCGACGTCCGCGACCTCCGGAGCCGGAGCGACGGCGGCCGGACGGGGCGCGGGCAGCACGACCGGGGCCACCGGCGAGGCCGGGACCTGGTCCTCGGTCTGCGCGGCCGCGGCTTCGGCACGGGCCTGAGCTGCGGCGGCCTGCCGGGCGCGGACCTGGTCCCACTCATGCACCTGTGCCCACGCCCTGGCCGTCACGTCCTGGTGCAACTGCTTGGCGGTGGCCGCCCGGCGCTCCGCCTCCGAGGCGCCGGGCATCGCGGCGTCGACGGCGGCCGCGACCGCACGGCGCTGGTCCCGGCGGTCAGCCTGCTTCTCCGCGCAACGGGGGCAGTCCTGCCCGGAGTCGAGCAGCACCCGGTCGTCGCACCGTACGTCCCCGCACTGCTGACGCTGCGGCAGACCGACGCCGATCAGCCAGCCCACCGGGTCCTTGATCGGCCCGCCCAGCCGCATCTGATCGGCCAGCCGCCGGGCGAGCCGGTCGGCGAGGACCTGCGGCGCGTCCGCACGGCCGACGAACCCGACCACCCTGCCCAGCTCACTGCGGGCGGCGGCCTCCACCAGGCGGCGGGCGGCCGGACACTCCAGCCGGGCCCACACCAGATCGACCGGGGCCAGGACGGCCCGCAGATCCTCCGGCGGCAGCGGCACCCTCCCCCGCTGCTGCCTGCCCTGACCCTCGCCGTCCAGGACCCGCACCGGAGCACCGGCCACCGGCCCGCGGCCGCCGTTCTCGCCTTCGCCGACCGGGGACTTCTCCCGCTGTTCCCCGCGAAGCGGGCCGTCCTCGCGCACGCACGCGCGGTCCGGCAGATCACCGGACCCACCACGGCCTTCGCCGGAAAAGCCACCAGAGAGAGAGGGGGAAGAGACGGGAGTAACCAGGTGAGGGTGGTCAGTGTGAAGGGCTGCCGCAACGTCGGGCTCTGCAACTCCCGTCACATCCGTCACCGGCAGGCCGTTGACCTGGGGTTCCGTCTCCGTCTCCGGCGCCCCACCACGCCCTGCCGCAACGTCGGGGTCTGAAAACTCGGGCTCCAGGGCCTCCGCACGGTCCTCCTGGGCGTCGTCGGCGACCGTACGGCCGTGCGCGGCGGCGACCGCCGGCACCATCAGCCGCGACCGGTTCGCCAAGCCCGAGCCCGTCTTCAGACGCACCCGCAGCACCAGCTCCCGGTCCTCCAGGCGCTCCAGCACCCGCTCCCCCGCCGACGCCGTGCATCCCAGCAGCCGGGCCACCGTCGCCGCGGCCCGGCCGCGCTTGGTGTCCACGGTCCCGCCGCACTGCCGCACCCGCCCGGTCTCCCGCGCCTCCAGCACCAGCAGCAGCAGCGCCAGCCGGTCCGTCGCAGCCCCCCGACCGGTACGCGTACCGATCAGCCCGGGCGGGGTCACCCGGCCGTCCCGGTGCTTCCAGCCCGGCGCCATCACGGCCTCCAGCAGCCGCTGCAGCGTCGCGTACTCCTTCTTAGCGAGGTTCAGCGGGTGCCCGACGACGTCCTGCGCCGCCCACAGCGGCAGCACCTTGCACTTGAGGCCGTCGTCCTGGCCGTAGTCGCCCTCCGCCGTCTCCACGGAGACCACGCCCGAGCGGCGCAGCCCCGGCACCACGTTGGAGGCCGTGTACGACGCGGACATCCCAATCCACCGGCCCAGCTCGGAGGTGCGGATCTCCACCACACCGCTCTCCGAGGGCGTCCGCGACGCCAGCACCAGCACCGCCAAGCGCACCGCGTCCGGCGCACCGTCCAGGCCGTCCAGGTCCAGCAACGTGCGCACCGCGCCACCCAGACGGGCGCGAGCGTCCCGCCCGAGTGACAGCGGATGACCCGCCGCTCGGTCCGGGACCGGCCCGGCTGCTGCCGGGACCGACCGCAGCCGACGCCGCGAGCGTCCGACCGGGGCCTCGCCGACGGAGTTGTCGAAGAAGTCCTTGAACGGGTGGTCCAGGGCGGCGGCCGACGCCGCGGCCGCGCTCATCGGGCCACCCCGAAAGCGCAACTCTTGTAGCTTCCTACCGGAAATTCAACTTCCGGTACAAAGCGGAGGTACCGGTACGAAGGAGACGCCGATCCCGTCACACGGGAAGCGGGGATGGATCGAACCACACCGAATCGGACATGGTCGAGCTGACAGGAGACACATGTCTCGTGCACTATGGCGGGACACCAACCTTCATATGGACGCCCCGACCGCGACCAGGCCCCCGCCAAGGGACCCGACCGCGACCGAGCGCTCGTACGGACGGAGCCCCGAGCACCGAACGGCCTGCCAAAGCCGCCGGAACCCGGGGTGACGCTGGTGGCTCAACAGAGGCCCCCTGCCAAAGGGGCTCCTGGAGAGCCGAGGTGGCCCGCTGCCAAGCGGACCGGGTGTTGCTGGACCCGCTTGCCAAAGCGGGGTTTTGCGAGAGATGAACCAGCTCGATGAGCTGGAGCCCAGAACCGGCGCCAACCGGGATCTGAGCGCCGACCTGGACGCTATGTCTGGTCGGAAGACGGGCCGCGCGAGGCCAGTGGATGACAGTCCACCTATCGGCGCGCGCGGCCGGTGGCGCTTACGTCGTCACCCCGACCCCCTTGATTCCGAGGCTGGCGTCGGCATGCCTGAATTCGGGTCGGTGGCCTCCGGGAAGCGTTCGGCCAGCCGCTTGAGCAGGTGCACGTAGGTGGCCCGGTGTGGCCGCCGGGGACTGGCCTCCCCGAGCTCCCAGCGGGCTACGGCGAGACGCTTCACGCCCACGGCGTCGGCGACCTCCTGCTGAGTGAGCCCCGCGGCGAGTCGCAGCTGCTGCCGTACGCGCGGCGGCGGCAGAACGTCGTCCAGCAGAGCGTCGACCCGCTGCAGGGGATCCGCGTCGGACATGACCCAACCTCTCGTGATCAACCAATCCCTGAAAGATACACCAAAGGATTGATCTTGGCTGTCGCGTACCCATACGCCGATAGGGTCGTGTGCATGCTGGCCCTCTTCGACCTGGACGGCACGCTGGTCGACCGGCAGACGGCGCTCATCGACACGGTGACCGCCCTCTGTCGTGCGCACGCCTTCGGCCAGGGTGTCGAACGGTGGCTGCTCGCCGAGCTGGCCGACCGGGCGTACCCGAGCAACTTCACCCGGCTGCACACCACCTTCGACCTGGACGAGGACCCCAAACGGCTCTGGCAGGAGTACGTCGCCCGTATGGCGGCCGCGGTCGCCATACGGCCCGAGGTCCTCGAGGAGCTGGCCCGACTCCGCGCGGCCGCGTGGACGATCGGCATCGTCACCAACGGCGCTTCCGACATTCAGCGCGCCAAACTCACCGCCACCGGCCTCATCGACCTCGTCGACGGCGTAGCAGTCTCCGGTGACCTGGAGATCCGCAAACCCGACCCGCGACTGTTCGAGCTCGCGGCGGTCCGCTGTGGGTCCACCCTGGCCCAGGGTGGCTGGATGATCGGAGACAACCCCGCCGGGGACATCGGCGGCGGCCACCAGGCCGGCCTGCACACCATCTGGCTGCGAGGCCGCCCCTGGCCTGACGGCCTCGCCCCAGCACACCACACCGTCGACGACGTCACCGAAGCCATCGCCATCCTGCTCAACGAGACTCCGGAGTAGCACCGTGGACCAGCCCACCGTCGGCATCCTCCACCCCGGCAGCATGGGCGCCGCCGTCGCCGCCTGCGCCGCGACGAATGCGGCCACGGTGCTGTGGTGCGCGGAAGGACGCAGCCCGGCCTCTACTGCGCGAGCTGAGAAGTCTGGCCTGGCATCGGTGGCCACGCTGCCGGAACTGCTGGACCTCAGTGACATCGTCATCAGCCTCTGCCCGCCGGCCGCCGCCGAAGACCTCGGCCGCGACGTCGCCCGGGCAGGGTTCGCGGGCGTGTACGTGGAGGCCAACGCCATCAACCCCGAGCGCGCGGGCCGGATCGCCGGGCTGCTCGCACCCGAGGCCACCGTCGTCGACGCCGGCGTCGTCGGCTCCCCGCCCGTACACGGCAAGACACCGACGCTGTACCTGTCCGGCCCGCCAGCCGCGACCGCCCAGCTCGAAGACCTCTTCGCAGGCACCGCCGTCCGGACCAAGGTCCTGGGCGCCGAGGTCGGGCAGGCCTCCGCGCTCAAACTCGCGTACGCGGCGTACCAGAAGGCCAGCCGCGTCCTGGTGGCGCTCGCGACCGGATTGGCCCGCGAGCACGGCGTCGACCAGGAACTCATCGGCATCGCCTCGCGGCGCACCACCTCGTACCTCGCCGAGCCCGAGTACATCGCCAAAACCGCGGCACGCGCCTGGCGCTGGGGTCCGGAACTGGAGGAAGCCGCCGACATGCTCGCAGCCGCCGGCCTCCCACCGGAGATGCTGCGCGCGGCCGCGACCACGCTGGCACGGTGGGACGACGCCAAGGACGCCAGCGAGCTCACGCTCACCGACGCCCTGGACCGACTCGCCCAGCCGTGACCCGCGCTCATGCCGAAGCCGCCTCCGCCCGCTGCACCAGCAACTGGTCAATGCGCCGGGCCGACTCCTGAGGCGACGCCGTCATCGTGTCCACCGTGAGGTCCCAGGTCATGGCCGCGTGCACGTCCATGTCCTCACGAGTCGCATCCCACGCGGCCAGGCGCGCCGCAGTGTCCGCGTCACCCCGGCCCTCGGACCGCCGTGCGGTTTCCTCCCGAGAGCACCACAGCAAGACCACAGCCCAGTCGGCCGGGTAGCCGTCGACCAGAGCCTGAATGCCATCGACCTGCCCGAGGTGCACCACCGGCACCCCGGCCTCGAACGCGGCGTCCAGGCCCGGCCGGTCGATGACGTACGTGTTGCCGTACCGGGCGTTGGCGTAGACGACGTCGCCTGCGGCCTCCAACGCGTGCAGCTGCTCGTCAGTGCCCATCCGGTAGCCGGAGCGCTTGCCCGAGCCGACCTTGAGCCGCGCGAACTGGGCATACCGCGAGTCCAGTTCGGTCAGCGCTCTGGTGACGGTGTCCTTGCCTGCCGCCGGCGGGCCGTACAGCACCACTCCGTGCTTGCCGCTCACGAATACATCGCCCCCATCGCCTGCCGGGCTTGGTCCGCGAGCGAGACCGCGGCCCCGAGACGGTTGTCGACGACCAAGTGCGGCACCGCCGGCCGCAGGTCCAGGTCGATCGTCGCCATGTACTCATCCCACCGCTGCAGCTTCCAGGCGTCCCGTGCCGCGCCCCGGAAGCCGATGTACTCGCGCATCGACTCCTCGTCACAGCGGACCCAGACCGGATAGACGTCGACGCCCATGGACGCCGCACGGTTGGCCAGGCGCTGCATCCACGCCTGGTCTGTCATCTCCGCGATGAACGGCGCTGTGAGCACCGTGCTGATCCCGCACTTGATGTTGGCCAGCGCGGACTGCATCAGGCAGTCGTATTCCACCGGCCGGACCTGTGACTGGTAGAGGTCGGTGTGCCGGTCGTTCGCGTCGCCGCCCAGCGCGACCAGGAGGCGTTCCACGAGTGGGCGGGTGAGCGGGTCCTTGTCGAGCAGCGGCCAGCCGGTGAGCTGAACGAAAAAGCGGGCAAGCTCGGTTTTCCCGCTGCCAGCGAACCCGCCGACGAGGATCAAGACGGGACGGTGTGGGTCCCCACCGGTGTGCCTCCGCTTCCACGCGTCGATGATGCGCTGCTGCAGCGCGAAGTGGTCGGCATCGTCACTGCCGGGCGCGATGCGGTGGATCGCCCGCTCGACAGCGAGGACATGCGCGCCGTTGAGGCGGTCATCCATCGGCGTCAGCGTGAAGGAGGTCTCCTCCCCCGGCAACGCGGCCCGGAAGCCGAGATCGGGTTCGGTCGCGCGGTAGAGAAGACAGTAGGCGCGCCGGTAGTGCGGGCCCGGGTAGACCTCCCCCTGCTCGTGCTGCCACAAGGTCTGGGGATTCGCGGCCGGGATGCCCTTGAGCTTGGCCTGCTCGGCAACCTCACGGAGGCGCTCGCCAGCCTTCTCGAGAGTCAGCCCGTGAGCCTCACGCTGCTCACGCAGCCGGTCCGGCCGCCACCCTGCCCGGTGCTTCCCCACCCTTTTCCCCTCCGTCGTCGTCATGGCCGCGAGCCTAGAGCGCAGCCCCAAAAACCCATGTGTACGCGGATGTTGAAAACCCGTGAACGCCGGTGTGCACGTGCTTCGACAACCCTTTGTGATGTTGCACGGCAGATGCAGGCGGTGTGATAGCCCCCACACAGCGAAGGACTTGGGGCAGATCAGTGGCTATTCACCGAAGCTCAGGAGCGGCCTCCGTGCCACACGCCGGGGCGGAGAATGTCCTCCCATACCTCCAGCGGGCCTTCGTCGTCGGAGTAGAGGGTTCGCACAACGAGAACCGGGACAGGAACGTTCGGTGGCACGTCGATGCCGAACTCGTTGAGTTCGTTGTTGGATGCCAGCCGCGCCGTGCTTTGCTCTGGTCCGGCGATGATCGTCTTGCCGGTGCGGTCGGTGTACAGGTCGTGCCGGAACTTGGGCATCGGTCCTTCGTCAAGCAGTTCCGGCAGGGGCTCCAGAGCCCGCATGTGGATCATGTTCAGAGCCAAGGCCGTCGGCTTGCCGTCCTGCAAGAACGTTCGACTCCTCAGCACGATCTCGTCGTACAGGTCGATCCCGAGGAGGTTCGCAATCTCGGGATCTGCGCACGAGCGAACTACGGAGCGAGAGTTCACATAGGTCTCCCGGGGGGCCAGTGGCCTGCCGGTGCGGCGAAGGCGCTCCAAACGTGCGGCGCCCGTGAGGATCGATGGAGGGACATCGCTGCGGCTCAGCACAGTGGTGCCGCTTCCCTGTGTCGTGCGAATCAGCCCTTCAGCCTCCAGGGCTTGGTAGGCGCGATGGACCGTCGCTGTGGCTCCCTTGCCCTCAGTGACGAGGGCCTGGACCGACGGGAGTCGATCACCAGGGCCGTAGTCGCCGTTCTCGATTTTTTTCGCGATCTCATCCGCGATCTGTCGCCACTTTGGCGGCTTCGGGGCCGGGGCTGGCATGGCGACTCCTCTCGGCTCGACTTGTGGCAAACAGTCAAGCACATTCTAGAAGACCTTGACATCTCTTCTAGAAGACTTCATCGTGGTGTCTGCGAACGGCGCTAAGTGCCTTCCGCACCAGTACGACTGCACAACAGCAGGGGCCACCGCTTCTTCGGAAGTGGGGCAATGGGGTTGAGCCCGCGCTCCCCCGGTCGAGGCGCCTGTACCGCATATCGAGCACCACAGACCCACCTTGAACAGCGTGTATTGCTGCGCTGTCTGTCCGTCAGGACCAACCGGCCACAACGCCGGCCTGGCGTGGCAGAGAGAGCAGCACTCGCCCCATCTGCCAGAAGGAGATCGAGATGGCGAACCGGAAGCGTCCCGGCCGGACCCGCACCAAGCGCAACAACCGCCGCGAGCCGCTGCTGCTCAGCAGTATGTCCCCTGAGGATTTCAACGTCCGACCCGGCGAGACCAAGTCGATCGCCTGCCCGGACTGCCTGGCCTGGCGCCGGATCATGGGGAAGACAGACCTCAAAATCCGTGAGCACTGTGTTTCCGACAAGGTCCCCGAGGGCGCAAAGCACGCTATCTGTCCCGGAAGCAACCAGGTTGTGGTCATCGACATCGACGTCCGGCGGTGGCAGGCCCGGCAGGACCGCCTGCTGCGGGATGCGATGCCGCAGGACAATCGGCGCGCAGCCCGCCAGTTCTACAAGCCGATCCCGGCCCCGGCCGCCCCGGTCTCCCGGATCGAAGCGGAGCTCACGCTGGAGACGGCCCGCCAGTCCTATCTCGCCCACCGCAAGGGGTGCACGAGGTGTGTGGGCGGACAGCACTGCACGGACGGCGGCATCTTGGCCCGCCGCTTCGTCCGCGCGCTTCAAGAAGAGCCCGCCCGCCGCGCTTCCCAACAGCACTACGAGCGCGAAGAACAGCGCCGGGCACGCAACGAGGCCGCCCGCTGGCCGACCGTCCGCAGCGCCCAGTGGGCCAAGCACGGCGGCGCAGAGGTGGAGACCGCGAACAACCAGTGCCGCGAGCGCACGGCTGGATCGGTCTCCGAGTACCGCGGCCCCAGCGTTCCGCTGGAGCCGCTCCGGGTCAGCGCCTGACCCACCATGCACGAACGACCACGGCCCCGGGGGGGGGGGGGGGGGCGGGCCGGGGGGGGGGGGGGGGGGGGGGGGGGGGGGGGGGGGGGGCGGCCCCGGCGGGGGGGGGGGGGGGGGGGGGGGGGGGGGGGGGGGGGGCGGGGGGCGCGCGCCCCCCCCCCCCCCCCCCCCCCCCCCCCCCCCCCCCCCCCCCCCCCCCACCCCCCCCCCCGGGGCCCCCCCCGGGGCCGTGGCTGCTCGTACGGCAGCCGACTCCCCAACTGGGGAGTGATCGCGACAGCCCCAGGGATTGAGCCCCTGGGGCTGTCCAGGACCTGGTTGGAGGACCTGATGCCCACCAGCATGACATCCGAGCAGGCCCGGCGGTCTCGCCGGGAAACGCTCCAGGCCATGGTCGACACCGTCGCCGTGTGCACCGGCATCGACCCCGACGTCTTCTTCCGCTCTGACGGTGAGCAGCAGACCACCTGGCAGGCCCGCCGTGCGAACGCGATCCGCGTGTGTACGGTATGCCCGGCACGGGCGGCGTGCGAGGAGCTCGCCCTCCGGGACGGGGACGGCCGGGCCGACGCCGACGACATGGTCCGCGGCGGACTGACCGGTCCCGACCTCGCCGTCGCCCGCGCCCGCCAGGCCGACCGCCTGGCAGCGGTGATCGAGGCCGATCGCGACATCGAGGGCAAGCGCCTGGACACCCTGACCGCCTTACTGAGGCGGACCGCCCTCAAGAACCCCGACAAGGCCGGCGGCCACCGCACCTCGGTCTGCGCGCAGGCCGCGCAGACCGAGGAGATACGACTTCTGGCGGCCCAGGTACGCGAGATCCGTACCGCCCGCCGGGCCCGTGCCGGATGGGGGGCCGCAGCGTGATCCGCAACCGCGCCCTGCCCCGCACCGTCGACGAGGAGATCGGCCCCCGTCAGCCCGGCGCGATCTACCAGAACGCGTCCGGTGCCTTCGAGGTGATCGCCCTCGTCCGCGACCCCGAGAAGGCCCGTGAACTGCTAAAGCGCGGCTGTGCGCAGTGGGCGCTGATCGTGAAGGACGTGCTCCGCCCGGGAGCGGAGCCGTTCGTCATCGGCTCGGTGTGGACGACGTCCGACTACCTGGTCCGCGAGGGCAGGACGACGTACACCCCGGCCGCCTGACGCTCCGCCACGGTCCCTCTCCCGCTTTGCCGGCGCCCGGCGGGTGGGAGGCGGGCCGTGGCTGGCCGTCCGGCCAGTCATAAGGCGACAGCCCCGGAAGGTGAGAGCTCCGGGGCTGTCCGGTCAAACGGATTCGGAGATCCCTATGACCACAACGATCATGACACGAGCCGTGGCCCGTACGACAGTGGCCGCGTCCAACCCGGAGTACTGGTGCGGCCCGTGCGGCGGCTTCCACGCCGGGCCCTGCCCGGCCGTCGCGCACCGCCGGCTCGGTGACCTCCTGGCGCGCATGGTGCGCGAGTCCGACGCCCGCATTCCCGCAGAACGCCGGGCCCGCCGCACACTTCAGGAGATGCTGCCCGGCTACGACCGGCAGCCGGTCCTGGTCCTGCACCGGCCGGTCATGGCCGACGACGCCTGCCCGCTGTGCGGCCGCTGGAACTGTGACCCCAGCACCTGCCCGCCCGCGTCCGCGGCCCCCGCGCCCGCCACGGCGAGCACCGGGATGCAGTGCGACGTGTGCGGTGGAGTGTTTGGCGCCGCACCGCCGCCTGCCGGCATGCAGACCGCTGCCCCGGCACCCACCGCCTGGACGTGCAGTGCCTGCCAGAACAACGGCTACTGAATGCCGTACCTGATACAGGCGGCCCGGGCAGCACAGCACCGTGCAGCCCGGGCCGCAGCAACGCTCGGCACCACGCACCCTCGTACCCGCCTGCTGCTCGCAGCGGCCGCAGCGGCTGCCGTCGCAGCGTGGGAGATGGGACACCGGGTCGCCGAACTGCACACGCCCCGCCCCCGGCAGCACAAGCGCCGGCTCTGAACAGATGCCGCTCCGCTCCGGCCAATCGGCCGTCACAGACACACAACAGCCCCAGGGCCGCCGCCCCGGGGCTGTCTCCTGCACTCGACTTTCTGAGAGGCCCGAATGAAGCGAGTATCCATCCCCCTGGTACGCACCCACGCCTACGCGCCCGTCTCCACCGACGCGCCCGAGCGGCTCCGCCCGGCCTGCGCCGACGAGGACCCCGAGCTGTTCTTCCCCATCGGCAACACCGGTCCCGCGCTGCTCCAGATCGAGGAGGCCAAGGCCGTCTGCCGCCGCGGCTGCCCGCTGCTGGAGAGCTGCCTCGAGGGCGCGCTGGAGCGCAACGAGCTGGGCGTGTGGGGCGGCACCGACGAGGACGACCGCCGCCGCATGAAGCGCCGCGCCGCCCGTAAGCGCGCCGGCGCCTGACCGCTGGACGGGATCGGCGGGCAACTTCTGGCCCGCCCCGCAGCACTGGCACCGACCGGCCGCCCGCACGACGGACGGCCGGTCTTCGCACGTCTCCAGCCCGGGAAAGCCTCGGGCTCCCTTTCTCCACGGGAGAGCTCATGGACCGCACCACCCCGACCGTCACCGGCACCCGGCGGCTGCCGGACTCGCTGTGCACCCACACGCCAACCTGTCCGGCAGCCGACAGCCCGGACCGCGAGGCCGCGCACACGATCGCGAGTCACCCGGAGCAGGGCTGGAGCCTGCTGTGCAACGGCGTCTTGCTCTTCGAGGACACCGGCGAGCTGCTCCCCGACGGCAAGGTCATCACCCCGCATCGACCCCTCGTGGCCGCGGCCTGACTGACGGCTGCCTGATCCGCCCACACCGACCGTCCACCACCGTGGCGGCCGGGACGGGCGGTGAAGGGGAGCCGGACAGCCCGGACCACAGCCCAGGGAGGCCCCATGGCCACGACGATGACCCCGCTCCAGCCCGGCACGGAAGCCGCCGCCCAGGCCGCCGCTTTCGCGATCTTCGGCAGCGACATCCCGCCGATCGGGCCGGAGGACTACAGCGGCAGCTGGCGCACCACCCTCCACGTCATCGCGGAGGAGTGGGTGGGCGAGGGCCGCTTCGAGCAGCACGCCGCCCGCACCGCGACCGCGCTCAACGAGCTGTTCGCCACGCAGGAGCGGTACGGCGTCGGCTCGCCCGAGGCGCTCGCCGGCGGCAGCGCGCTCCAGCCGCTGATCGACCGGTGCCGCCACTTCGGCATCACCACCGCCGACCTCATCCGGCACGGCGCTCAGTTCCCCGAGAGCTGACTTCGCGCCCGCCTGCGGGAGCCGCACCCAGTTTCGAGCCCGCCCTGTGACGCTTCGCGAGACCGGCCGCCCGCCACCCGGGCCGCCGGCCTTTTCGGGCGCGCGGAGCGGGTAGAGCCGGTGCCAGTTTCGTGATCAACCAACCGCACCGACCGCCGCTTCGGGAACGCGCCGCCGCGTTTCGGGAGCAGCCCCCGCCGTTTCGCGCACGCCCTGAACGCCCCCTCGGAGGCCCCACATGACGCTCACCGACTGGCCGCGCACCGCGGCTGAACCCGACCCCGACACGGCTTCACCGGCCGCCGTTTCGGGAACACCTCAGCCGGTTTCGCGGACGCCCGGCACCGTTTCGGACGCGCCGGAGTTCGTTTCGGAGACGGAAAGCGGAACCGGAACGGACCGCTCCCCGGCGAAGCTGACCGGCACCCAGAAGTGGACGGCCGGAGCGATCGTCATCGCCGCGCTCGCCCTCGCGGGCATCGGCCTGTACCTGTCCTTCGAGCACGTCGCGGAGTTCGCGTTCAAGGAGCTCCGCTTCGGCTCGCTGGGCAAGGGCCAGCTGTTCGCGGTCGGCGTCGACGTCGGCATCATGGTGATGATCGCGGTCGACCTGCTGATGGCCTGGCTCAAGCGCCCCATCAGCTGGATCCGTTACCCGGTCTGGCTGCTGACGGCCGCGACCGTCGTCCTCAACGCCGCGTCCGGCGCCCCGGAGGGCGCCTGGAAGCTGCTGGACTACGTGGCCGCCGGCGCCCACGGCGTCGTGCCGGTCCTGTTCATCACGGTCGTCGAACTCGGGCGCACCGCGATCGACCGGGTTGTCCGGCCTGAGCAGGAGGAACGGGACTCGATCCCGTGGCTGCGTTGGATCCTCGCCCCCGTCGCGACGGCCCGGATCTTCCGCCGGATGCGGCTGTGGGGCGTCACCTCCTACCCGGAGATGATCCGCCGCGACCAGCAGCTCATCGCGTACGAGCAGTGGCTCAAGCGCAAGTACAAGGGCGACATCTCCAAGGCGTCCGAGGATGAGCTGCTGCCGATGAAGATGGCGCCGTACGGCTACACCGTCGACCAGGCCCTGGCGATGCCCGATGAGCAGGAACAGGCAGCTCAGGAGCGTGCGGAGGAAGCCGAGCGTCGCCGCCTGGACGCGGAGACGCGCAGCGAGGTCGCCAAGGCGGAGTCCGAAGCCGAGCGGCTGCGCGCCAAGGGCAAGGTGGAGCTGGTCCAGGCGGAGGTCGACGGCCAGACCGGTCAGGCCCGCGCCCACGCCCGAGCCCAGGTCAGCGCCGCAGAGCGGGCCGCTGAGCTGGAGCAGGAGGCGCTGGACAACGCGGTGGTCGCCGAAGCCCGAGCCCGTGAGGCGGAGGCGGAGCGCAAGGCGGCCGACGAGCACGAGGCCAAGGCCGCCGCAGACCTCCGGGCGGCGGAGCTGGAGCGGCAGGCAGCCGAGAAGCGGAAGGAAGCTGCGGAGGCCGACCGGGTCGCCGCAGCGGAGGCACAGGCGATCGAGACCCGGACCATCGCCGAAGCCCGCAAGGCCGCTGCCGAAGCGGACCGGCGTGCTGCCGAAACGGAGAGGGCCGCTGCCGAAACGCGGCGGGCCGCTGCCGAAGCCGACCGCAAGAAGGCTGAGGAGCACCGCCTCCAGGAGGTTGCTCTCGCCGACGCCGCGCGCGCCAAGCAGGAAGCCGCCGAAGCCGAGAGGGCCGCTGCCGAAACGCGGCGGGCCGCTGCCGAAATCGAGCAGCGCGCGGTCGAAGCCGAGGACGTCGCGAAGCTCAAGCCGCGCGAGCGGGCGGTCCGCCGGGTCGCCCGGATGATCCTCGTGGTCGGCGGCGACGCCGACCGGCTGCCGCTGGCCGACATCCAGCACGAGCTGGCGGTCACCTCGCCCGGCACGGCTTCGGAGTACCGCCAGGAGGCAGCCGAGCTGCTCGCCAGCGGCTACCGCCCCTGATCCACCGTCCGGCACACACCAGTGAGGGCCAGCCCATCGCAACTGGGCTGGCCCTCGCTGCGACTGCCGGAAGCAGTCACAGCCCCCACAAGTACACCAGGAGGGAATCCCCGCCGTGAACAGTGAAAACGACCCGAACTACTCCCCTCTGCGCGACGTCGCGCAGAGCCCGGAGGCAACTGCCCGGTACCTGGCCGACGTTCAGCGGGTCCTGCTGGACATCGGCAAGAACCTGGAGACCCTCGCGCACGAGACCCGCGTGCACCTGCGCGACACGCACGTGGAGGGCGACCGCTGGTACCACGCCCGGCTGCGCGCGATGCCCGTCGAAAAGGCCCTCGGACAGGTTCTCAAGAACCTGAACAACCTCACCGAGGGCCTGGAAAAGAGCGCCTATAAGCGCCGCGCCCACGACGAGGCTGTGGTGAATACGGCCAAGGGAAGGAAGGAAAAGGAGCTGGAAAGGCAGCGGAAGAAGAACCCGTTGAGCCTCCAGGCCGCACCCAATCCGCCCCAGCAGGGTGCGCAGGGCCAGAATTCCGGGTATGGTGGTCCCACGTCGATTTACGACCTCGGTAAGAGGGAGTCGGCGTGACGCGCCCCCTCAGCAGCATCGAACGCTCCATTCAAGGGCGGAACAGCTGGCTGCAGGACGAAGAGCGCAAGGCGATCGAAAGTCGCGGGGAAGTCGGCCGGATGGAATTCTGGCTCCGCGTTACTCGGTCCGAAATCAGCAGGGAAATCAAGGCCGGACGCGGCGATGTCGTCGCCGCTTTCACGCTGGTCTGCCGCCTCTTCAAGCTCGTCTTGGAGAAGCGGCAGGCGGGCGACCCGCGGCTGTTCGACCACCTCATGCAGTACGCGGACACCGTCCTGAAGCAGCACGGCCCGCGTAACTGAGCGTCACCCACGAAGGCCCCGCCGGGCTCCGGCGGGGCCTCGCGCGCGTAAAGCGTGCACACGTGCACGTGCACACGCGTGCACACGAGACCCCACTGTCTGTCAAGTCCCCCTGGAGGGAGGTGCACCGTGTCCGACGAGTCCGACGATGCTGGCGGTGGAACCCTGGTCCACGGCCCGTGGAGCGGTGATTCCACCTACACGCTGCCGCCGATCCCGGATTTCATCGACACCATTCCGCCGCCGGAAGACATTCCGGCGGCTCCCCCGGAGAGCCCGGAGGAGACCACGATGGAACTGCCGCCGATTCCGGCTGCTCCGGACCCGGCGGCAGCGCTGCGCTCCGACGGAATTACGGCACCGGAAACCGGAGAAGATGACGGCGAATACGAGGAAGGTGAATACGCCCAGCCTCGTTCGCTCGCTGACCGTCTCGGTGACTGGCTCGAATTCCGGTTGGAAAGGGCGCGGGTCAATCATGAAAGTGAAGCGCCTTTCCGTGAGGCTGAAATAGCGCGGAAGGCTGCGCTGCTGGAGGGTCGCACCGCTCAGGAAGTCGCGATGATGGAGCAGAACGGAAAGCTCCATGCGGCGATGATGAAAGCGAAGGGCGACAAAGCGGCGGCGCGGTCAAAGGCCGACGCCGACCGCATGAAGTCGCCGGGCTCCGGCCTGGGGACGGACAAGGGCCGCTCGAAGGCTGGCGGTGGCGGCGGGTCCTCGCGTGGCGGGGGTGGTCCGTCCCGCAACAGCTCGGGTCCCGGCTCCAAGGGGCCCGGGTCGCGTGGCTCCAACTCCGGCGGCAGCGCCGGGCGTTCGGGGTCCGGATCAGCCGGTGGCAGCGCAGGCGGCAAGGGCGGCACGAGGGGCTCGCAGGCGGGCTCTGGCGGCCGTACAGGCGGTTCCGGGCGTAACGGGCCGTCCGGGGGCTCGAAAGGCTCCCAGACGGGCGCTGGCGGCTCCGGCCGTGGCGGCTCGAAGGGCGACGGCAGCGGCCAAGGCCCGGCGTCCAACGCCCGCGCGGAGCGGGCCCGCGGCCGCCAGGAGCGCGCCGGGGCCCGGCAGGCCGCGCGGCAGGAGCGGCGCAGCGCCGGGCACGCCGCCGGCATTGCCGACCGGTCCAAGGACCGCGACCAGGCCCGCGCCAACCGGCAGCAGAACTGGGAGGCCCGCCGCGCGAAGCGGCAGGAGCGGGGCGAGGCACGGAAGGCGAAGCGGGAAGCCGCGGCGTCGGCCGACTCGGGCCGCACCACCTTGGGCCAGGCCGTCGCGGAGGAAGCCCATCGCCGCTTCGACAAACGCCGTGCCGACGCGAAGGCCGCCGCGGACGCAAAGGACGCCAAGGACGGCAAGGCCGGCGCGGAGAAGGTGAGCCTGACCAAGGACAAGGACTCCAAGGCCAAGGGCACCGACGGCAAGGGCGAGAAGGACGCCAAGGACGGCCCTGGCGGGGCCTCCAGCGGCACAAAGGACGCCCCGGCGTCCGATGAGCCGGGCAAGGACTCCAAGGCCGGTGACGGACCGTCTGACGACTCGAAGAAGCGGCGCCGGTTCCGGCGTCGGCGCACCGGCAGCGGAACCGGCAGGGCCGGTCGGCGGGGCCGCACCAGGCGTGCAGGTCGTGCCGGGCGGCGCCGCGGCTGGGCATGGGACGGGGTGAAGGATCCCGACCCGACGGTGGAGTGGGCCGACGGCCGCCCGAAACGTCCCGACCCGCAGCCGGAGAGCAGCGAGGACATCCCGGACGCGGTGATCGTCGACGACGAAGCCGACCCGTTCGGCTGGTATGCCGCCCGCCGTCCCGGCCTGCCCCGCGCGCCCAGGCAACCGCGCGTCAGGCGGGGGGTCATCAAGCGCCCCGGCACCAGCCGGCCGGACCCGGCCGACGCACCCGGCGAGAGCGATCAGCCCGTGGTCGGCCGACCGGCAACCAGCAGCTGGCCCACCAGCACCGAAGGGAGCAGCGTGAGCAGCGCGGAGGTCAGCAGGCCGTCCGGGCAGGGCGGTCTGGCAGCCCAGCACCGCACGGACATCACGTTCGACGAGTTTTTGATGGAGATGGCGAACATCGCCATCCAGGCCGCCTCCGACCAGGAGAAGGCCGAAGCCCTCGCGGACGCGCTCGACAAGGTCGCCGACGCCCTGCGGGACATGTCCGCCGACCTGATCGGCGACCACAACATCGTCACCGAGGTCACCGAACTGATCTCGGACCTGGCCGACGCAGCCGCCCGGATGAGGCAGCAGGCCGAACGGTGCGCGTCCGAGTGCGGTCTCGCCATGGAGGCCGCCAAGCTCGCGGCCGCGATGGTCGCCCGCATCTACGGCCAGGACATGGCCGCCAAGGAAGACGCGGGCCTGAAGTACGCGTCGGCCGCCGCCCACCACGACTAGGAAGAGGGAGGAAATCCGCTGATGAGCAGCGATCTCGCACCCAGCGGCGCCAGCCCGGTGCCCGTCCCGGCCGACGACGACAACCGGTACAAGGCCGTCCAGGCCAAGCTCAAGACGCTCGCCGGCGCGCTGGACGACGCCGGCCTCGAGCTGGAGGCGCTGGTGCGCAGCGTCAAGGCCAACGCCCAGCGCGCCCAGGACGTGGCCCGCGACATCGGCACCGCGGGACTCGACGCGAAGTTCGTGGAGCTGACCGGCAACGTCTCGGTCGCCCTCGGGGGCGCGGCCGTGCAGGTCAAGAAGCTGAGCGACACCGCCCAGGAGACCGCCGACCTCACCCACCAGACCCGGCGTACCCACTCCAAGCTCTACGGGGCGCTGGACGACATCCGCTCCAACCGGCGCGAGAAGACCCCCAAGCCGGGCTTCTTCAACCGCTGACCCCACTCCCCCACCCCACCCCGCCACGGGCGGCTCCGCGACACACCGCGGGGCCGCCCGTCCCGTTTCCCGAAGGAGCTTCGGTGACCACGCCGCGCAGTGTCACGCTCGAACGCCTCGCCTACACCCTCGCCGCGCCCGTGCTGGCCGTGGCTCCCAACGTCTACCCCGACAGCCCCGTCAACCAGGTCGTGCAGCTCGCCGGCGCGGCCGGGATCGGCGCATGGTTCCTCGCCTACAAGAGCGATGAGCCCGGCGCCGGACGCAAGATCCTGCGCTGGTCCCCGCTGGTCCTGGCCGCCGCCGTCGACGTCGCCGCCGGGCACACAGGCGGCTTCGGCCCGTACTGGCTGGACGGGCTGCTCGCCGCAGGATGGGCGGCGGCCGGCTACGTGGTGATGCCGTTTTCCCGGCACACCCGCCGCCGTCACCGTCCCGCCGTCGCGGCCCCGGCCCCGCAGCTGGCGCCGGCGGAAGCGCCCGAGCCGTCCCCGGTCGTCCCGGACGACGGAGCCGACCTGCTCACCCGCGACGCCCGGGTGCTGTGGGAGCAGGCCGGGATGCCTGGCCGCACGCACATCGTCAAGGCCACCCGGCACACCGGCATGCAGCACGACATGACGATCCTGCTGCGCGCAACGGAGACCGGACGGCCGATCACCGGCCTCACGGAGGCCGCGGTCGCCGCGCCGTTCGGTGTGCACTCCAGCGACGTGGTCCTGGCGGAGGTCGCCGTCCAGCCCGGCCGCCAGGGCGGCCCCGGCTGGATGGAGGCCCGCATCACCCCCGACGCCAACCAGCGCCGCCGCAAGGCCCCCACCGACCAGGAGCGCTGGATGGACAAGGTCGGCTCGCCCAAGGGCGGCGCCCCCGGCTCCGAGCTGGTCCACAAGACCCGCGACGACGAACGCGGGGTCACGTTCTACCGGGCCAAGATGTCCGACTCCACCGAGACCCCGCGCATCGACCTGCCCAAGGTCTGCCGCGGACTGAAGATTCCCGAGGACGACTCCTGCGTGTTCGTCCTCGTTGACGGCAGCGAGTTCCTGATCAGCGTGTTCGATGAGCCGCCGCTGTCGCAGATCTTCCGGGCGACCCGCGAGCTGCTCACCCCGGACGACAAGGGCATGTACGTGTGCGGGTACACCATCACCGGCCAGCCGGTGAAGACGATGGTGTATCAGCACGACAAGAACGCCCCGGCCCACGGCCTGACCCTCGGGGTATCCCGGTCGGGCAAGACGCAGTTCTTCGCGATCCACATGGCCGCCCAGTCCCTGGACGGGGAGGTCGTGTGGCTGGGCACCGTCCGCAAGGACGAGAAGACCAGCGTGCTCGGTCGGTACATCGACCGGCAGGGCTCGAACGCGCTGTGGATGGCCCGCTCGCTGCGGGCGGCGAAGGCGCTGTGCGAGATCAGGGCGGAGATGCCGTGGCCGCACGACGGCCAGCCGCACGACTACAAGCCGGGCGACCCGCGCTGCCCGTACAGGCAGCTCAACGTCTATGGCGATGAGTTCATGACCGCGGCGCAGGACGCGGACTTCGGCGAGTTCATCCAGAAGGACGGCGAGGACCTCACGGTCACCGGTCTGAAGTACGGGATCGGCTTCAACCCGGCCGGGCAGTCGCCGTTCGCGCACAACGGGTTCTCCACCGAGATGAAGGACAACCTGCGGCAGAACTCGAGGCCGGTCATCTTCAACATGGGTTCGCCCGGCGCCACCCGCAAGGCGGCGGAGGGCACCATGGAGAACGCCTACGACGTGCCGACCATCCCGGCCCGCTATTCCCGCACCGAGGGTTCCGCGATCGAGCGGGCCATGCGCGGCGAGGCCGACCCGGAGAACGGCGTCAGCACGGGCGGCGTCGCGGTCATCGTCCTCGACAATGGCCGCGCCGTCCTGATGCGGTCGCTGTACGCGGACTTCGACACCGACCTGTCCGAGCTGTTCCCCGACGAGGTCAACCGGCTCACCGACCACGAGATCAGCGAGCTGGAGAAGCGCGGCCTGTGGTTCGACTGGAACGAGCCCGTGCGGCCCGGCGAGTTCTGGCCCGAGCCCGACGAGGACGACGACGGCGACGGCCGCTCCCGTCGCCGCGGCGGCGGGGGAGGCGGCAAGGGCGGCGGCGGCAAGCGCAGTTCCACCAGCCGCTCCGAGCAGGTCACCTCACCCCGCCAGGCGCTGGAGGCCATCAAGAGCCTCAACAACGCCTGACTGCTCCCCACCCCATCCATCCCGGGGCCGGCCTGCCCGAGCGCGGCCGGCCCCACCTCGACCCTCGCGAAGGAGGAGCCCCCGCCGTGGCCCTTTCCGTCTCCGCCGCCGTGCTGCTGGCCATCATCGTGTTCGTCCTGCTCAAGGGCGGCTACGTCCGCGTCGGCTCCATGTTGGCCTGCACGCTGTTCGGCTTCACCCTCGCCGCGACCGGCCTGGCCCCGGTCATCAACAGCGGCCTGGTCTCGCTCGCCGGGCTGATCTCCAGCTTCTGACTACGCCTCGGTCCACGGCGGGTCGGGCGTGTAGTTGAGACCGTCGCAGAAGCGGCAGTCCCACTCCGAGGGGATCTCCCACTTGTCGACCCAGAAGCCGACCTGCTTGCCGACGAAGTAGTTGTCCCCGCCGCACCATCCGCACTCGAAGACGAACTCCACCCGATTCCCTCCACCGCGCCTGTCGGATCGAGGATGCCCGGGGCGCCGGTGCGGTGACTACCCACCCGTCAGCCTCAACTCACCTGCTGCACAACGCCGAATGGCGCCGCCGGACACGACTCCGGCGACGCCCTTCGCCGTTGCGCGCGGCCACTCCCCCACGCGCCCTCCCAGCCGTCACGGCCAGGAGGGCGCGCCCCTTCCCGCGTGATCGGAGAACCCCGATGGACCCCCTGAACACCACCCAGTCCGGCATGCCCGAGTCCGAGGCCGCGGCCGAAGCCCGCCGTCTGCTCGATGAGTGGGCGGGCAAGCCCGTACGCCACCACCCCACCATGTTCCGCGACGACACCGAGACGCCGGCCTTCGGCACCACCCCGCCCGTGCAGCAGGAGGACAGGCGGATCGTCCCGGCCTGGGCGGCCGGGATCGCGGTGGCCTCCATCGGCGTCGGCGCCGGGATCACCGGCATCGGCTGCGGTGCCTGGCTCGTGCTCCAGGGCCTGTCCTCGGTCACGTTGAACGGCGTCCTCATGGTCACCCTGCCGTTCGCTGGCCTGGCCATGGCCGCCACCGCCATCGGCGGCGCGATCAGCAAGGCCCGCGCGGCCGTCACCAAGAACGTCTTCGAGGGTCCGGTCACCCACCACACCGAGATCCACAACAACAGCACCACGCGCGGGGCGTTCTTCGCCCGCACCCGCAACGAGATCCGCTGACCCGCCCACCACCGCCCTCCGGCAGAAGGAGCAGCCACGCCATGCCCCACAACGACAAGCCGATCAACGGCCAGGACAGCCCGTCCTTCCTCGACCTGCTCAACGAGTTGCCGCCCGTGCCGCCGGCCCCCGAACTGGAGGGCAAGCCCGGCACCAGGCGGCTCGCGCGGCTGCGCGCCGCGTGGAAGAAGTCGTGGGAGGAGGGCGGCTTCCTCTACCAGCGGTGGGAAGAGGTCTTCCAGGCCCGGCACGCCAGCTGGCACGAGGTCGCCAACTGGATCAAGGCCGCCGCGCTGTTCGGCGGGCTCAGCCTCATCGTGCTGATGCTGGACGCCGCCGGCGACATCGCCTCCGCCACGCTCAAGGGCCTGTCCGCCGTCCCGGCCAGCAGCGGCGGCGACGGTGGCGGCCTGTGGGGCACGGTCGACCACCCCGTCCGGGTCTTCCTCGCCGACCAGGCCGCGCACCTGTCCGTCGCCCCGGCCGCCCTGTACGCGTTCTGGCAGCTGACCGGACTGGTCGGCCTGGTCGGCGGGTTCTTCGGCAACGCCGGCGCCCGCATCGCCTGGCTGCTGTTCGGGATCGGAAGCCTGGCCATGATCTGGTCCGCCGCCCCGGCCGGGGGCCGCGCCGCCGCCACCGGGCTCGCCGCCCTCATGTGGGCCCTGGCCAGCATGTTCGCCCTGCGCGGCCTCACGCTTCGGCCCGTCGTCCACAACCACCCGCCGCATTACCAGTTCAACCCCGCACTGCACCTGCACGCCACGATCCCCGCCCCGACCCCGGCGGGCGACGACCTCGGTCCCGACAACGTCCACCCGCTCCAGCGCTGACCAGCACCGCCCCCGTCCCGCACCACACCGAGCACCGAAGGGAACCTGATGAAGCCGCAGCTGGAGGAGACCGAGTTCTGGGTCGGCACCTTCCACGGGAGCCACGACGGCACCAAGGCCAAGGTCACCGCGACCCGCGACGACACCCGCCCCGAGCCGTACGCCTGGACGTGCACGTGCGGCGCGTCCCGCTCCTTCCCCACCGAGCACGGCGTGTGGCCCACCGCCTGGCGGCACACCCACCCGACCCGCTTCGACCGGCTGCGGTCGTGGGCCGCCCGCCGCTTCCGCACCGCCCGCTGACCTGACGCCCTGCCTGGCCCTCGCCCGCCCCGCACCCGGGGCCGGGCGAGGACCGGACAGGCCGCCCGGCCGCACGCACCACCCCGCCTACGAGAGAAGGAGACCCAGTCTTGGCGAAAGCCCCGACCGTCATAGGAGTGCTCACCGAGCCCCCGGCTCCGACCTGGTGGAAGGTCAACCGCCACAAGGTCTTCGGCGTCACTGGACTGCTGATCGGCTACCTGGTCGGCACCCACTTGCACGGTGCCCCTCAGCAGCAGCCGGACCAGCAACCCCGGCCGGGCCACACCACGCCCGCGCCGACTGCGCCCGGTGAGCACCCCACGCACACGGCCCACGGCCTCGCCGCATAACCCAGCCGCACCACCCGCTGCGCCCCGCCGACCCCAGCACGACGTCGGCGGGGCGCAGCCTGTCCACCGACGACTGGAGGAACTGCTCGTGCTCATCCCCCGCCCGCGCCGCCGGATCGGCTGGCCCCGCCCGCAGCGTCCCGGCCCCCGCTACCCGCACCGCCCCGACCGGCTGCCCGGCGCCTGGAGCAGGTGATGCCGCGCCCGAGGAAGAAGCGCCGCCGCGAGGTGACCCGGGTGCCGCGCAGCGACGCGGCGCTGCCCGAGTACGACCGCAGCACAGTGCCCGAAGGCTTGGTCACCCGCAGGCAGTTACGGGAGATGGGGCTGAGCCCCGGCGGCAACGAGGGCCCGGTCGCGATCCTGCGGTGCAGGCTGTGCGCGACCCGCCCGCAGTGGTCCTGCCGTCACCCCACCCGCGGCTACCTGCTCCGCGTCGACCTGGCCAAGCCCAAACGGACGCCGACGCTCGCTCAGGAGTGGGCCCTCGATCAGGCGATGGCAGCTCGGCAGACCTGTGGCCAGTGCGGGAGGCGGTTCTACATCTGCCTCTCGAAGAAACTCGGCTGCTGCCTGGAGTGCTTCGACGGCACGCCCGTCGACCCCAGCAGCCTCATGACCCTCCCGGCCCCGGCCGTTCACCGGCTGGCCGCGTGAGCCAGCCCCGTCCCGACCGTCCAGGCCGGGACGGGGCCCGCACAACCGGGCGGCCGCAGCACCGGCAAAGGCCGGCCGCCCGCTCCTTCACCCCTTCGAGCTCAGGAGAGATCCAGCATGCAGCATCGTCCCGCCGTCTTCGCCGCCCTTCTCGGACTGACCCGCGCCGGGAGCGCGATCGGCGATTTTTGGGTGCAGTCGGATTTCTGCGCCCGCGTGAAGGGCGCCTCCGACGACCACCCGGTCACCTACGTCGACCCGGCCACCGAGGAGAAGACCACCCACGGCACGGCCGACGGCCGTAAGGCGTGCTTGACGCACTGCCTGACCTACACGGCCACGCAGGCCATCGTCGCCGGGGCCGGCGCCCGCGCGCTCGGCATCCGGGTCCACCCGGCCGCCGCCGCGGCCGCGCTCGCCATCTCCTTCGGCACCCACTACGCCGCGGACCGACGCGTCCCGGGCAAGGGCCTGCTGGAGAAGATCGCGACCAACACCGGCAAGGGCGGCTTCTACAAGCTCGCCGACTTCGGCATGAACGGCGCCTTCCACCTCGACTCCGCCTGGCACCACGGCTGGGAGACCGTCGCGGCCGTGGTCGCCACCACCAAGGCGACCACCCGATGACCAGCCGCACGCGCCTGGACCGGGTGCGCGCCTCCGTGGGCATCGCCCAGCTCGCCCTCCAGCAGATCGAGGACGACCTGAACGCCGACGACGTCGACGCCCGCGAGCTCGCCGCGATCCTGCGCGAGCTCCAGGAGGACGTCGACGTCCCCGGCGGCCTCTTCCCGATGCTCGCGCAGCTGGTCACCGCCGCCGCGCGCCGGGCGGAACAGATCGAGCCCGACCGCGACGGCGACGCCTCCTGCCCCCTGCACGAGGCCGCCGCCCTGCTCACCGACAACGCCGGGCAGCGCCTGAACTGGGCTGCCCGCTCCCTCGACCCGCAAGGAGATGCCGCATGACTTCGGTGGTGTACCCGGACCTGCCCGAGAACGGGCTGATCGTGCTGATCGGTGCCTCCGGCGCGGGCAAGTCGACGCTGGCCCGCACCTGGCCGGCCTCACAGGTCCTCTCACTCGATGGTCTGCGGGGCGTGGTCAGTGACGACCCGGGTCGGCAGGACGCCACGGCCGATGCCGCCGACGTCCTCAAGCTGATCCTGCAGCGCCGGATGGCCCGGAAGCTCAACACGGTGATCGACGCGACCAACGTCGAACAGTCCGTGCGGGTGGAGCTGGTGATGGCTGCCAAGCGGCACGGCATGCCGACCGTCGCGGTCGTCGTCGCCACGCCGCTGCCGGTCTGCCTGGAGCGGCAGGGCCCGCGGCCGGACAACCGGCGCGTGCCCGAGGACGTCGTCCGCTCCCAGCACCAGGCCATGGTGCACTCGCATCAGCGGCTGGCCGCCGAAGGCTTCAACACGATCGTGTTCGCCGACGCCCTGTACCGCCTGGAGCCGTTCCTGAAGCGGCTCTCCCAAGCCCGGGAGGCCGACCTCGGGCGCGACGGCAGCGACGGCCTGGGCGATCTGCTGCTGGTCCGCCGCTTCTTCGGCCCGGAGATCCTGCCGCTGTGGCGGTGGAGGCCGGGCTCGGACCTGGTGACCGGCCGCGACCGCGTCGCAGAGATCCGCCTCGGGCAGCAGTACCTCACCCTGGCGTTCCGCGACGACGTCGACGGAGAGGGCGACTTCGGCTTCGACGTCCTGCTGCCCTGCCCCTTCGACGCGGACTGCACCGGCCAGGCGTGGGCGCCGGTCTACTCGGTCACCGACCTGTACAAGGCGCTGACCGGCGCCATGGACAGCGACCCGGACATCGTCTGCACCGTCCACGGCGACGGCGTCGACGACCAGGACGACGACCCCGAGGGCCGCGCGGACCTCGAGGCGCAGTACGCGGACGCGGTCGCGTGAGCCGCGCCGCCGACGGCCCGCACCCGCACCCGCTCACCCCGGCCCAACTCCCGGCCGGGGATGAGTGGTGGCACGGCTGCCGGGACTGCCACCTGCCGATCCAGGGCGGGGCCGCCGGCCTCGCCGCGCACCGCCGCACCGTCCACACCCAAGCCGGTGATCCCCGGCGGCCCATCACGATTCAGCTCGACTACTGACCAGGAGGCACCCGTGAGCACCCAGACCAAGGCCGACACCTTCGCCGCGCTCCGCGACTGCTTCGCCGCCGACCTCGCCGCCCTCATCGGCGACCAGTCGCCGCGCGGCAACACCCCGAACGCCTTCATCGACCTGGTCGAAGAAGTCCGCGACGTCCTCGGAGCGTCCAGCCTCGGCAACTGGCAGGACGCCAGCGAGGACCTGGACTCCGCCGTCACCTACCTCACCGACGCCCTGACCAGCCCCGGCGGTGACCAGCCCTCGCTTCTGGCCTGGGCGCGCACCCACCTGCGCGACGCCATCGCGACGGCCGGCTGAACCGCGAGTTGAGCGCACTCTGTGCCGCCCCGGCCCCGCACCTCGAGGCCGGGGCGGTCGCAGTGGCCCCTCAACCCCGGACAGTCAGGAAGGAGATGGACGTCATGCGCCTGCGGATCTACGAGGTCGACGTCCCGATACACGACACCACCGACCCGGCCCGGCGCGGCGTGCACGTCTTCACCGGCGTCGCCGACTCCCCCGCCGCGGCCCTGCGCCGCGCGCACGAGGTGTACGACGCCGCGCTCGCCGCGCACACGGCCGGACTCGAGATCCCCGGCAAACAGCCGGACAGCTGGGGAGCGCGCGGGCTTCGGCCCGGCTGGCAGATGGAGTGGCCCGCCGCGACGGCCGGCCTCTGGAACAACCCCGTCAGCTGGACCAGCCGCAGCGACTTCGCGCTGTAGCTCCGCCCCGGGACAGCCGCTCTGCTTGGCGGCTTCGTCGGCTGCCCCGGGCCCATCCATCCCGTACGAGACGAGACGGAGAACCCAAGTATGTCGCCCCTCCTGCGCGTTCAGGGCCGGTTCGGCCAGCGCACCCTCTTACTGACGACCGCCGCCGTGCCGTTGACCGGCTGGGCGGTCCACGCGACGGTGCTGCTCAAGCAGCTCGCCCGCAAGGACAAGGACCCGCTGACCGGCCTGCTGCGCCGCGACGCCTACACCGTCCGCGCCCGCCGGCTCCTGTCCCGCCGCGACGACCTGGCCGTGGTCATGGTCGACGCCGACCACTTCAAGGCCGTGAACGACACGATGGGGCACCCGGCCGGGGACGCCGTCCTCGCAGCGTTCGGCGCCCGGCTCACCGCGTGGGCGGGGCCGCGCGCGTCCGTCGGCCGCCTCGGAGGCGATGAGTTCGCCGCCATCGTCCAGGTGCCCGCCGCGCGCCTGGAGCAGCGCCTCGCGCAGCTGGTCCGGATGCTGCACACCCCCGTCGTCCTCGAGGACGGCCGCACCGTCGACGTCGCCGCCTCGGTCGGCGCCGCGAGCACCGGTGCCCTCGGCACCCGCGACCTGACTGTGTTGCAGCGGGCTGCCGACGCCGCCCTGTACGACGGCAAGCACTCGGGCCGCGCCGCCGTCGCCTCGCTCGCGCACACCACGGTGCCGTCCATCAACGGCCGCCGCGCCGGGCGCCCCGGCACCGCGGTATGGGGGCGAGCCGCATGAGCGTGATCACTCTCCCCGAAGGCGACTGGATCCGCGGCATCACCATTCGCCAGCCGTGGGCCACGTGCATCCTCGCGGGCAAGAACCCGGAGAACAGGCCGGTGCACTGGCCGTGGGAGGGCTGGGTCCTCATCCACGCCGGGAAGACGAAGCCGGAGCCCGCCGTGCTGCGCGACCCGCTGGTCGCCACCGCGATCCGCGGCCGCGAACTGCACCTGGGTGCGGTCATCGGCGTCGCCCGCCTCACCGGCTGCCACCCAGACCAGGGGCCGGAGCGGTGCACGAGTCCCTGGGCGGAGCGCGGCGCGCACCACCTGGTCCTCGACGACGTCCAGGAGCTCGCCCTGCCCGTGCCCGCCACGGGCGCGCTCCCGGCCTGGAAGCCGAAGCCGGACCTGGTGGCGCAGGTGTTCCAGCAGCTGCCCGACTTCCGGCCGTGACCCGCACGGGACGCAAGAAGGAGAAGGCGCCGTTCGAGCCGGGCCTGATCCCGGCTCCCGGCGAGCTTCTCGTCTGGCGCGACGGCCAGCACTTCGACCACTGGCAGAACCTTCCCTGCACGCTGTGCGGCCAGCCCACGCCCATGCGCTCCCACTCCGGCGAGCCCGTGCACAAGGCATGCGCTGAGGACTGGATCACCGCCAACCCCGTTGAGGCCCGCCTCGGGCGGTTCGCCTCCGACCTCGCGCCGAAGCCCAAGTCCAAGGGCCAAGGCGACCACGCCTGACCTCCACCTGGAGGACCTCCATGAGCAGCACCGAACGCGACGTCGACCACGCCCTCGCCTACCCCGAGCCGCCGGCCTCCCCGCTCTGGCACCGCCACGGCGCAAAGGCCCGCCCGCTCACCCCCGAACAGCAGCGGCGCAACCGCGAGCTGCTGGACATCGCACAGCGCACCACCCGACCCCGCTCCCCTCGCCCCACCGAGACCCTGGCGGAGGCCAGCTGATGGACACCAAGCACTGCGCCGTCGACGGCTGGGTCGACGCGATCCCTGTCCCCGGCCCGCGCGGCACCGTCACCTTCGACCTGGTCGTCCGGCCCGCCGACATCGACGCGCTCGACGACGACGCCCCCGACACGATCGTCACCTGCACCAGCCGCGACCCACGGATCACCCACGAGCTGCTGAACGGCATACAGCCCGGCGACCTGCTCCGCGCGACCGGCACCCTGGTCCAGCCGCCGGCGCCCGGCGAGCCTGCCCGGCTCACCGTCGACGCTCTGGAGGTCCTGGACACCGCGCTGGTCCCGGTCCTGCGGGAGATGGTGCTCGACAGGTACGGCGACTACGTCGTCATCTTCGACGCCGACCGCGACCAGGTCCCCGTCTTCACCGCGTACGGGGCGTGGGTCGGCCTGGCGGACAACCCCGACGCCATCGCCACCCTCATCGACATCCACGAGCGCGTGAACGGCGGCGATGCCTGATGGCCGCCACGACGCAGGCTCGGACCGTCCTGGAGCGGTTCCCCGCCGGAGGTCCCCGCGGCTCCTGGCCGGCCGAAGAGTACGCGGCCGCCCAGCGCGCCCAGGGCACCAACGCTCAGGTCGTGATGGACCTGCCCAGCGACCAGTTCCTCGTGGTCACCGACACCACCACCCAGTAGCCCCGCCCCGGAGCGCCGCGCCTCGCCCCTCCCGGCCGGGCGCGGCGCTCCCTGTGTTCCCGCACTTCATCACCGAGCAGGAGGCTCCCTTGCGCACGATCCGGCTGATCTCGTTCGGCTACCTGCACCTGCCCACCGGCCCGGACGGCTTGCCCGTCCCGCCCGCCGCCGACCGCATCGAAGACGTCCGCGACCGGCTCCGCGACCCGGCCGCCGCCCGCGACATCCTCGACCTCGACGGCCTCAACCCCCGCGTCCAGGACGTCGTCCTCAACACGCCCGGCGCCCGCGAGCTGCTCGCCAACCTCGCCGACTACGCGACCCTGCCCGCCGGCCCCCGCCGCATCGCCATCGGATGCGCAGGCGGGAGGCACAGGGCATCCGGCCTCACCGAACTCCTTGCCCGAGAGGTCCGCGCCCGCGGCCTCCAGGTCGACGTCGAACACCTCCACGTCCATCTGCCGCGCGTCCTCAAGACGACGGTCGACACCGGCACGGGAGCGAGCGCGTGACCACCACCGGCCTGTACGAGATCGAGACCAGCGAGGGCGACGACGGCACCCCGCACCCCGCCGAACAGGTCTGGACGCCCTGCGCCGACGGCACGGCCGACCACGGGTTCATCGCCCACCAGAGCCTGTTCGTCGCCGGGATCGACGGCGGGGCCGACGATGACCTCTACCCGGTCGGCTTCCTGGTCCTCGGACACCAGCAGTGGGCCGACATCATCGAGGCCGCCGCTGCATACATGGCCCGGACCCACGGCTGGCGGAACCTGCATCTGTACCCGGGCGACGACCCCTCGGTCCTCATCCCCCGCATCCCGCGAGCCGTCCACACCCACGGCGTCTTCTTACGACACCCGCACCAGGACCACGGATGCGGATGCGAGTGGGACGACACCTGGCGCATGGTCTGGGCACCCGCCACCGAACCCGGCACCATCCCGATCACCGCACTTCGGCACCCGGCCGCGCCGGTGACCGCCGCCGGCATCCCTGACCCCGACGCAGGCGCGCCCGCGACCTGGGCCACCTGACACTCGCTCCACCTCGAAGCCCCGTTCCCCGGCCGTGCGCCGGGGAGCGGGGCTTTTTGCGTTTCCGGGCCTGGACGCGTCAACTCCGCACCCTCCAGCACCCGATGGATCACGCACCCAGACCTGGACTCCCCAATAGGGGAGTGATGCCCGCAAGCCAGTCCTGGCAAGGGTTCCGGGTGTGCCAAGATGCCACTGCCGCGCACGGTGCGGTCCACACATGAGCAACGAGGAAGGGCACCCCGTGCTGAATCCCAGCGGAGCAACACAGGCGATCGAACCGCCCGAAGGCGCCACCGCCGTCGGCACCGGCAAAGGCGGCGTCGGCAAGTCGACCGTCGCCGCGCACCTCGCCGGCGAATCCGCCGCCGCTGGACACCGCACCCTCCTCATCTGCGTGACGGGCCAGGACGACGACGACCTCGGCATCAAGCGCTACGGCCGCGGAGTGCAACCGCAAGGCGTCACCGCCCTGGACGGCGAGGGCCTGTACCGGGCCATCCACGACCGCGTTCCGCTCCAGCCGATCCGCGAGGTCCGGCCCAACCTGGACGTGCTCCCCGGCGGGCCCCGGGTCGCGGACATCGCGAACGTCCTGATGCTGCGCCTCATGCAGGAAGGGCCGGGCGTCGTGCTGAGCCTCGCCCGCTCCCTCGCCCCGATCGCCCCGCTGTACGACCGGATCATCTTCGACAGCGCACCCGAGCAGGACGCCCTGGAGCAGCTGGTGCTCGCCGCCGCCCGCACGCTGATCGTGCCCACCCGCTCCGACGAGTCCTCCATCAAGGGCATGGAGCGCATCAGCAAGAACTTCAAGGTCGTCAAGCAGCAGGTGAACCCCTACCTCCAGATGGCCGGGGCCTTCCTCTACGGCTCGAACCCCTCCGCCACGCTGATGCACAGCTCGGTGCGCGAGGACATCCGCGCGACCTTGGGTGAGGGCACACCGATCCTGGAGACGATCGTCGGCTACCGGGAGGTCCCGGCCCGCAACGCCCGCAAGAAGGGGCTGCTGTTCGGCGAGTACGCCGAACAGCTTCCGAACACCGCGAGCGCGTACGACGTGAAGGTCGGCCGCGCGAAGGCGGAGGACGTCGTCCCCGACACGATCATCCCGCTCTCCAAAGAGATGCGATCGTTGACCACCGAGATCTTCGAGCACCACAGGAGGGTTGCCTGATGGCTGGCCTGTTCGACGTCGACACCCAAGCCCCGCAGCAGCAGGCGGGAGGTCTCTTCGGTGGCGGCCTGCCCGCCGCCGCCGGAACCAGCGTCGTGGTCCAGCCGCTCCCCGGCACCACCCTTGCCTCCATCCCGGCGCCCTACCAGCCCCACGGCACAGACGAGCTCTCCGACCAGGAGCGCCAGGACCTCGAGGTCTGCAAGGCCGGCGTCGACAACCTGCACCAGGCGTTCTGGATCGCGGGCAAGGCGCTCGAGACGATGAGCACGGCCGAACTGCACCGCGAAGAGAACCCCAACTTCGCGGAGTGGATCTGGGAGAACTGGGAGATCTCCGAGTCCCAGCTCTACCGGCTCATCGACGAATGGCGCGTCGGCGAGGCGCTCGCCAACCTTGGGCACAAGCCGCTGGAGTACCACGTTCGGAAGATGACCGAGCTGCGCCGTCAGACCAGCGACAAGGTGGCGATCACGGTCTACGACACCATCGTCCGGTGCCGGCCGCGCGTCACGGGCGAACTGGTGGAGAAGGTGGTCACCGACCTCGGTTTCCTCCCGAAGGACGTGGATGCCGCCGACGTCGGTCGCCGGGTCCGCGAACTCCTGGCCACGCCGGAGGGGGAGACCGGCACTGAGTCGAAGGGCGATGACGTCCCCGACATCAGCTCGCTCGGAAAGGACTCCCCAACTGGGGAGCCCGGCCGGAAGCCCAGTAATAGCAAGGCCGACCCCCTCGCCGAGAAGGACATCGCGCGCCTGCAGAACACCCTCGCGTCCCTCCAGGAAGCGGCGAAGAAGATCAACAAGGCGGCGGCCCGACGGGCCGTCGAAGCACAGCCCGACGTCGCTGCTCCACTCATCCAGGAGATCGGCTCGCTGCTCCAGCAGATCGACAGGGCTGTAGCCATCAGGCTCCCGAAGGCGGAGTGACCCGAAGCCGACCCGCTTCACCGGACACGCCAGCGGCCCACCACCTCCCCGGTGGTGGGCCGCTGGCGTACGCGTGGTCAGTCCTGGAACTCCCGGCTTCGCACCCCGTAGAACGACGGATTGGCCGGCCGCACGGCGGACTGCTCCAGCGTGTCGGCGAGCTTCACGAAGCCCTCGCTGCGCCGGACCACGGCGAGGAACTTGCCCAGCGCCTCCTTGTCCTCCCAGAGCTCCTGCGCGGTGCTGATGATCAGCGACTTCAGGTGCTCCGACTCGCCCACGATCTCGTCTGCTGCCACGGCGTCCCCTCCTGGTCATCGGAGCGATCAGCCAACCAACCGGCGTCGACTACCCGCAAGACCGCCTCGGTTGGAGTTGGATTTCGGGGCGGGTGATGCTCGGTGGTCGGCGCGCAGCATTCGCACGGCCGGGGTCAGCTGCCGTAGCGGGCGTGCATCAGGTCGGCCCACTGCTGTGCGCGGGTCATGTCGCCGGCGCAGCTGATGCAGTGGGGCACCGTGTCGGTCCGGGTGGGGTACGGCGTGTTCGAGCGGACTTCGACGGTCGTGCGCAGCGTGAGCGGGCGGCGGCACAGCGGGCAGAGGTCTCCGTGGAGCAGTTCCGTATTCATGTGGCGGACTGTGCACAGGGCGACGGCTTACCGTCTCGGGCTGACCGGACGGCCCGCCTGACGGGCATGGCGGTAAAGATCTGGTGATGGCCTCCCGCCCGGCGGGAAGCACCCCGGATCACGCTTCTGTGCAGGTCATGGGCGGTGTTCCATGGCCCGATGCTCAGCGCGAAGAAGATCGGCCCGGGTGGGTGGCGGTACTACTTCCGCAGCGTGATGGTCGGCGACGGCCACCGCCCTGCGGGTAGAGCGCTGCGTGCCGCCCAAGACGAAGCCGGTGTCCCACCAGGTGTCTGGAAGGGGCGGGGACTTGCCGCGGTCGGCCTTGCGGCCGGGGACGTGGTGAGCGAGCGGCAGGCCGAACTGCTCCTGGGGGAAGGCCGGCACCCGGACGCCGACCGGATCGAGCGCGAGCTCCTGGCGCAGGGCATGAGCCCGGCGAAGGCCCGGCGAGCGACCGTGCTGGGCAGGCCTATCGAGCACAACCAGTCACCCAAGACCGAGAACGCCAAGGAACGGTCGCCCTGGCTGGCCATGGACCTGGTGTTCCGGGCGCCGTCGACCGCGCAGATCGCGTGGGCGCTCATGGATGACGAGCACCGCCTGGTGCTGGAGCTGTGCCAGGACATCGCCCGGGACAAGGCGCTGGCGTCGTTGGAGGACTCGGTCGCGGAGATCCGCTGGGGGAGCGGCGGCAAGCACCGCAAGCCGGTGAAGGACGGGCTGATCGTCGCGGTGTTCCGGCACTACGAGTCGAGAGCCGGAAAGCCCCTGCTCCATGACCATGCCCTGGTGTCGATCCGTGCCCGGAGGCCGGACGGGACGTGGGGGAACCTGTCGGCGGACTCGATGCTGGAGAACATCGTCACGGCCGGCACTCTCTACACCCTGTACTTCATGGAGGAGGTGTCCGCCCGGCTGGGGTGGGCGTGGGAGCCGCGCGAGGTAACGCCCGGCAGAAGGCCGGTCATGGAAGTCGCCGGGATCGACCAGCGGCTCATCGGCTGGCAATCCACCCGTCGCCAGCAGATCGCGGACGCGGCGCCCGTTCTGGTGGCCGACTACAAGGCAGAGCACGGACACCCGCCGGGGGAGCGGGCCGCGTACGCGCTGGATGGACAGGCAGCCGACCGGACGCGCCCGCCGAAACCCACGGCGGCCGGGTCGCTGACCGAGCTGCGCGACGGGTGGAGGGAGTCGGCGATCCGGGCGTTCGGCGTCGACGTCGTCTCCCGGCTCGCCGTGCGGGCGCGGGCGGCGGCCGCGGCGGTGTGGGCGCGGGTGCGGCCGGTGGTCGACGTCGTCCTGGCGGCCGTCGACACCGTCGCCGTGGTGTACGTGATGCGCGGAGCATTCAAGCGCCGGCACCTGCTCGCCGAAGCCCGCCGCCACCTCGCCTACGTCCTGCGCGGCCGACCTCACGAGCCGGGCTTGGACGACCAGATCGTGCAGGCGGTCGTCGACGACTACACCCGCCCCGTCGGGCGCGGCCGGATGATGACCGCCGACCTGCGCGCCCTGTACCCCCGCGACACCGAGGACCAAGCCGTGCTGCGCCCGCTGACCCGCAAGCGGTCCGCGCCCCCGTTCGAGCGGGCCCGCCTCGCCGCCGGCGCCCTGGCCGCCCGGGTCCGTGCCGCGCGGCGAGCGGAGCGCCTGGGCTCCCGCCCACGCTCGTACGCCGTCGCGGTGCCCGCCTCGAGGTCGTCGCATCTGCGGCCGTTCCACACCGGCCGGAAGGCCGGCCTGCTCGTGGAGCCGGAGCCCGGCGTCGACGTCGACACGGTGGAGCAGACCCGCCAGACCCTCGAAGCCGCCGCCGCGCAGGTGGCCGCCACGATCCAGGACAGCCGGCGGGCGCGCGAGGCCGCGCACGGCCTGCGTCCGCAGTCCGCCCCGGCGGCGGTCCCACCGCCGCACACCCAGCAGCCCGGCGTCCAGCACCCGCCGGGCCGGAGTCCAGGAGGAGTCGCGTGAGCACCCCGGAAGACCAGCCCAGCCCCGAAGAGGCCCTCGCCCGCGCCCGCGATGCCCGCGCGGAGATGGCCGCTGCGCTCGACGAGGACCAGGAGCCCGAGGCCGATGAGCCCGTGGGGTGGCAGCCGGTCTGGAAGCGGCCCCGGACACCGAAGTCGAAGGCGGCCAAGAAGAGGGAGCTGCACAAGCAGCGCCGGCGGCTCCAGGACGCCGCCAAGCGCCGCCTCGCCGCCGGGAACTCGCGCAGGCCCCGCTCCCGGCAGAGCCGGATCGGCAACGCGGCCGCGCGCCGGGATGCCCGAGCCCTGTCCCGGGTGCGGCACTCCAACGCCTGGCTGTGGTGACGATGCCGGGCATTGGCCACCGAGTGGAGCCCACGATGTTCAGCATCCAATGGCGATGCACGACATCGGGTGGAGTCCACTCAGTGGAGCCCACCCGATGGCCTCCACTGAGTGGACTCCACTCCGGCGCGCCGGATGACGATGGACTCCACCGTGGTGCGCATCGCGATGGTGCGCCACCGCACCCCGGTGCGCCGCGCCCGGCGATGCCCGGCACTCTCGCGCGCGCCCGGTGCGCCGCACCCGATGCTCAGCACCGCACCAGTGCGCCCGCCGACCGACCCCTTGTCCGGGTGCGGCCGGGCGCGCGACCCCCTTGTCCGGCTCCGCTACACCCCCTTGTCCAGCTCTGCTACCGCGACGTTTCCCCTAATCCAGTGCGTAAGCAGTCGGCCAGGAGCCATGCAACGGCCCGGGCGGCTGCTCGCGCAGGACAGCAAATGCCTGGGGTCCCCCCTGGCCGTCAAGGCCTCCTGAAAGAGCGGCATCGCTGTCTGTTGCGGGGTTCGCGGTGATGACGCGGGCGCCGGGCTGATGCCTCCGTTTCCCCGGGCCTTTGAGGCCTCTGTCAAGAGCGGCGCAGCCCGGCGCCTCCGTGGTCACCGCGAAACTCGCGGGGCCTGGTCGGACGTTGATCGTCACGGCGCGAGCCCGCTCCAGGGTCGACCTCTTGTTCATCCGCGAGCCCGTGAGCTCTGCAAAAGATCGAGCCCCTGGGGTGCGCTGGTGTCGCGAACGGCTACTGAGATGGCGGACCAACGAGTCCTTGGATTAGGGCGCCGCGTGACCCGCATGTGCTCGTGACCTGCATAAATGGACGATTTCGGGAGGATAGGTTGACCGTGTTCTGCGGCATCGACTGGGCAGAGCGTCACCACGACGTCGCCCTCGTCGACGAAGCCGGCACTCTGCTCGCCAAAGCCCGTATCGCCGACGACGCGGCCGGCTACCACAAGCTCCTGGACCTCTTGGCCGAGCACGGCGACAGCCCAGACGATCCGATACCGGTGGCCATCGAGACCAGCCACGGCCTCCTGGTCGCGAGCCTGCGCACCGGCAGCCGTCGGGTCTTCGCGATCAACCCGCTCGCCGCCGCCCGCTACCGCGACCGTCACGGCGTCAGCCGAAAGAAGTCCGACCCGGGCGACGCCTTGGTCTTGGCGAACATCCTGCGCACCGACATGCACGCCCACCGGCCCCTGCCGGCCGACTCCGAACTCGCCCAGGCCATCACGGTCCTGGCCCGGGCACAGCAGGACGCCGTCTGGACACGGCAGCAGGTCGCCAACCAGGTCCGCTCGCTGCTGCGCGAGTACTACCCTGCTGCTCTGCTGGCCTTCCAGGGCAAGCAAGGCGGTCTGACCAGGGCTGACGCCCGCGTCATCCTCACTCTGGCACCGACCCCGGCCAAGGCCGCGAAGCTCACCCTCGCCCAGCTGCGGGCTGCCCTCAAACGCAGTGGCCGCCTCCGCGGCTGCGACGCGGAAGCCGAGCGGCTGCGGGACGTCTTCCGCGCCGAGTACGCCCACCAGCTCTCCGGTGTCGAGAACGCCTTCGGCCACCAGCTCCTGGCCCTGCTCAAGCTGCTGGACGCCACCTGCCAGGCCGCAGACGATCTCGCGGAGGCAGCCACAGCCGCCTTTCACCAGCACGCCGACAGTGAGATCTTGCTCAGCTTCCCCGGCCTGGGGCCCATGCTCGGGGCCCGCGTGCTCGCCGAGCTGGGCGATGACCGGGCACGGTTCGCCGACGCCAGGGCGCTGAAGTCGTACGCCGGATCCGCCCCCATCACCCGGGCCTCCGGCAAGAAGCGTTTCGTCGGACGCCGGTTCGTCAAGAACAATCGCCTCATCAACGCTGGCTTCCTCTGGGCCTTCGCCGCCCTCACCGCCTCACCGGGAGCGAACGCGCACTACCGGCGCCGACGCGAGCATGGTGACTGGCATGCCGCCGCGCAAAGGCACTTGCTGAACCGCTTCCTCGGTCAGCTCCACCACTGCCTCAAGACCCGCCAGCATTTTGACGAACAGCACGCCTTCGCACCGCTCCTGTCACCCCCAACCGAGCACGCGGCTTGACTTCATAGCCCCCTGAGATGTCTTGACATCGCCGGTTTCGGCTGGCGATCAGGTCGCGGTCAAGGGGGTGTGTGATAGGGGAGCCCGCCCGGCCGTGGCGCGCCCGCCCGGTGCAGTGCGCCGACGCCGATGGAGCGCACCACGATGGCGCGGTGCGGCGCGGTGATGCGGTGGACCGCACCACGATGGCGCGGTGCGGCGCGGTGATGCGGTGGACCGCACCACGGTGGTGCGGTGATGCGGTGCGGTGGTGCGCCTGCGATGCGCCACCGCACCGCACCACCGCCCTCCCCGGTGCGCCTACGCGATGGGCGGGCGCACCGGGTTCGAGCTGGCGGGTGCGGGGTGCGCATCGAGGGCCTGGCCGAAGCCGACAGCTTCCATCTGGCGCAGGACATCGGCGACGGATTCACCGTGCTCTTCCTCGGTGAGGACCTGCCGGACGAAGGCGATGACCGCGCGGGCGACGCCTTCCACCGCGTCCGGACCGGCCTGCGCCCAGCTGCGCAGGGTGGCCACGAGGACCCGGCCGACGGCCTCCAGGGCGAAGGAGTCGTCGCACGGATCCGGGTCGATGCCGCACAGGGCGGTGACCGGAACGACGATGCGCTCCGCGGCATCCGCGAGCAGTTCGGGCATCCGCGGATCGGAGCTTGCGAACCCGGCAGCTGCTTCGGTGTCGCCGGCCTCCACGGCCCGCAGGTAGCGGAAGGCGCTGAGCACCGCGTCCGGCGTCATCGGGGCGAGCGGCGCGGTGGGGTTCTGGAACATGGACGGCTCCTCACGTACGGGTCGCCCCGCCGATCGCGGCGACCTCGAAGCCACCCTCGAACCGCGGCCCTGTGGACAGAGTCCGGCCCCTGACGAGGGAGAACTCTCCCCCCTCCGGTTTGATCACGATGCGGTCACGGCGGAGGGGTTTCCCAGACCGGCGTCACACGGAGCCCGAATTACACACCTGTACGAGGTGAATGGCGGGATAGGCCCGCCCCACCTCCAGGAGCACCCTGTGGCGAGCACCGCAGACGAGCCCGAGCAGCCCCTTGACTGGACTGGAGAGGCCCCCTCCGTGGACCCCTCCATCACCCCCTCCGCGCCCCGTCGCCAACGACCGGGAGTTTCCGCAGGTCAGGCCTGGCGGACAGGGGGACGTCGCAGGTCCGACAACCCTCATGTACCGAGGAAGCCAAAGCACAGGAGGACTTCGACCGAGCCTCGACGCCGGGAGCTCCTGCAAGCACTGGGGATCTTCCAGAGGGCTACGCCCGATCAGTTGTGGAAGCTGACCCGCCCGGACAACCGGCACGACAAGCTCACGCGGGACAACCTCCTGGATCTGGAGGACCACCAGCTGGTGAGGATCGAGTCGGTGCAGGAGGACCAGCGGCAGGTGTGGGTGCTGACCAAGCGAGGCCACGGCGAGGCGAAGCAGCTGCTGGAGCCGAAGGGCATACGGGTCTCGGTGCTGCGCAAGCAGGAGTACGACCCGGACACCGGGGAGCTGCTCGGCACCGGCTACGACGACCACGCCGCGGCGGTCACTTCGACGGCCGCCGAACTCCACCGCGCCGGGATCGGCCACCGGCTCGGCTTCCAGACCGAGATCGGGCACCGGCTCGGCAACAGCTACGTGCAGCGGGCCGACCTGGTGGTGCGGGCGCCGGAGGCCGGGGTGCCGGTGCTGCTGCTGGAGATCGACCGCCGTACCGAGGACGCACACGACCTGATCGCCAAGCTGCGCCAGTACTGGGAGTGGGGCCGGCTGCTGCCACGGGACGCGGACAAGCACACCGTGGACTTGGTCCGCTCCCGGCCGGACGCGATCGAGCACGTCGACCACGAGAAGCGGCTGTGGCGCCGGGTCTACCCGCCGACTGGCCGGGAGGGCCTGGTGCCGGTGGCATTCGTGTTCGCGGACACCACCGAGGCGAAGGTCGCCAACACGGTCGCCGTGCTGGAGGAGGCCGGTCGCCGCTACTGGGCGCCGCGCCGGTACCAGACCCTCCACCGGGGGATCACGGCGAAGGACTACGGCCAGGCGGTGCCCGTCGTCGTCACCACCCTGGAGCAGCTTCAGGAGCACGGCGCGGACGCAGCGGTGTGGCGGCGGCTGGGACGCAAGGGCGAGCAGACGCTGACGGCCGCGCTGGACAACCCCGACGGCGACGCCCTCTTCCGCGACCAGGAGGCCCGCGCCGACGCGGAGGAGGAACAGCGCCGTGCCGCTGAGCGGGAGGCGCAGCGCCCCGTGTGCAAGCGGTGCGGGCAGAAGTTCACCGACCAGCGATGGGAGGAGACCACCGCGCACCGGACGGCCTGGAACGCCGGGGACGTGTCCGTGTGCGGCCCGTGCCACGCCGACGACGTCGCCCGCGAGGAAGCCACCGCCGAAGCCGCCCGCCTCCAGGCTGCTGCACCGCCGGAGCCGGAGGGCGACCCCGAGCCGGACCGTGGCCGCGGCTGGTTCCGTCGGCGTGCCTGACCGCGTGCCCGCTGTGCGGTTGGCAGCCGCCAGGCCGCACAGCGGGACCGACCCCGAAGTCACCGCATCACCGGGCGGGACGGACGGGCCTATACGACGGTGACAGCCCACCGGAGGCCCTAAACAGGCCGCATGAGACGCAGCCGAGAAGAGACCGCACCGCAGGATCTGCCGGGCGACCTGTGGCACGCCCTGGCCCAGCTCCACCACACCCATCCCGACCCCGTGGGCCGTGTCGGGCCGCTCGCCCGTCCGGCCGGGCTGCTGTCCTTCACCGCGGCCGCGGACACCATCCTCGCGGCCCGGGTTCAGCTGACCGGCGCGGAGACGATGCGCGAGGTGAACGAGACGCTCCGCGCGATGACCGGTGACCTGCCCCACGCTCACTTCACCGGACCCGGCGTTGCACTGGAGCTCACCCTCAGCAGACGCCAGGAGCTCCCGGTCCACGCGGCACACGTCGCCGGACTCACCCGGCTCTTCCGGCATGCCTCCGGCACCATCGGTGCCCGGAGCACCCCGGGTGGCGGCCGCTGTTTCCACTGCGATGGGACCGGACGTGCTCGCCCGCTGTGGGAGCCGGCGGACAGGCACGCGTGAGCAGGAACTCCGGCGCCTGGTCCCCGCCGCCGTTGCGAGGAAGCACCCGGCGGGGCACCGAAGCTGACCCTGGACCAGGCGCCGGACGCCGCAGAGCACCCCGGGACCCGGCTGTGCTCGCTGCGCAGTGCGGCGGCCGAACTCGATCCCATGCTCAAGGGGTTCGAACATGGCTTCGGCGGTCCGGAAAACGGAAGCAGAGAACTTTCGTGATCGTCACACTGGCGGGATGAGCTTGCTCCACGCCGACGCCTACGACCCCGACGACATGATGGTGCACCCTCGCCATCAGGCGATGCAGCCGGTCCTGGCTCAGCTCATTCAGCAGCTCCGCGACTGCGAGACGGTCCAAGCCGGGGTCGAGTTCCAACGGGACCTGCTTGCCCGCCTGCTGGACGTGGAAAAGGATTATGACGCGTTCAAGCGTGCCGCCAAGCGGATACGCAGCGGCAAGGCGCCACACCCGGAGGCACCGGAGCCCCAGTCGGACCGTGACCTCGCCGATGCGGAGACCTGGCGGTTCGAGCAGGAGGTGTGCGCCCGGCTGGCCCGTCAACTGCGCTCTGTGGGTGACGCGCTGGCTTGGCGCGTCTTTGGCTTCCACCGCCCGTTCATCCTCGCCCTGTGCCGCAACCAGTCGCCCGGCATGATGTTCGGCAAAGCGGGACTGCCGGCAGAGCTCGAACGCTTCGAGAGCGCCTGCAAGGAAGACGGTGCGTTCGCGCTCCTGCACGACCTGACCAACTGCCTGCGCATCGGCGACCTCACGGTGTGGGACAGCGTGAATCCGCCCCGCACGGAAGAGATCAAGACCAACCCGAAGAACAGCAGGAGCGTGCAGCTACGGCGGATCAACCAGGCCCGCGCGGCGGTACTGGAGGGCGGCCCACTGCCCGGGGACAACGCCTCGGAACTCCTGTACGACCTGGACCTGCCGCTGCGTACCCACCTGGATGTGCTGCGCGACGCACTGGAACGGGCCGCGATCGAGGGCATCTACGCGACGCCGGTGCCCGGCAGCCGGGCCCTGTTCGTCTTCGACCAGTACGCATGCGCCCAGCAAGGCCTGTCGTCCGAGCAGTTCAACGAACGTCATCAGCATGCCGTCGACGGCGCTCTGCAACGGGCAGGGATCGCGGTCAGCCGGGAGGACCACAACATCTATGTCACCAGCCTGGACAGCACGGCCCGCGACCCGCTGCGGGTGCCGTGGGCGAACTACCCGCTGCATCCGGTGGCCTGCGCCCGCCTGATCGGCGACTACGCCGTGGTGACCGTGGAGACTTCCGGTCCCGTGCTGACCCGCCTGCTCCAGGCCACCGGTCTGGACGCACGCTGGGTCCGCCCGCCGGGCAAAGCGGACCTCCAGCAGGGCGAAGTCATCATGGAGATCCACCAGCAGGAACGCCTGCGGTCCGTGACACTGCCGGGCGGTCTGACGATGACACCGGGATGGACCCTGCAGATGCGCCGCTCCGAGCTGGACCGCTACCTGATGGAGCTCCTGCAACCAGGCACATGGGCCGCGGGCATCAAACACGTCCTCGCCGCCCGGCAGGCCGGACAGCCGTGGCCGCACTACCGCAACGAGCACGAGATCTGGGTCTAGGCCGCGCGCTCGAGGAAGAGCAACGCCGCGCCCTGGCCGCCTTTCTGGACGGCCGGGACGCGGCGGGCGGGGAGCACCCTCGTGGTGCTGTTCCGGCGCGGGGGCGCTCAGGCGGGTGCCGGTGCCGGACGCAGCGATGCCAGCGGAGAGCGCCGGCCTTTCTCCACCGCGCGCAGCTGCTCCCAGTCGACCTCGGGGTGGGCGGGGACGACCGCGTCGACGGACGCCGTGGTGTAGAGCGCGACGTCGACGGCCCCGGCCCGGCTCGTGCCGAAGCGGACCTCGATCGACTGCGGGGAGCGGACCCATCCGAGCCGCACCATGTGGTCGAACTCGACCCTGCGCACCCCAAGCCTGGCGGCGGCCTGCTCGGGTCCGAGCGGGGTGTCGGCGGCGACCAGGTCCGCCAAGTCCTCGCGGCGGCAGACCTCTGCGACCTGGCCGGGGTGGTGCAGCGTCCCCTCCGGGTTCGCGCTCAGGTCGACCAGCAGGCTGCGGTCGACGAACCGCCGCACCACGAAGGCCGTGACGTTCGCCTTCTCGCTGATCACGTTCGGGGTGCCGAGCGCTTCCGCGATCCGGTCCGCTGCCGCGCCGCCGCCGATCGGCGGGGACGACATCGCGGCCCGGATGGCGTCGGCGTCCAAAGCCTCCACAGTGGCCCGGGCCCACTGGAAGGACGACGCCTCCGGGTCGGGGATGAGGCCGGTGTGCCGGGCCCACCGGAAGGCGGCTGCGGGCACCTTCAGTCGCTTGGCGGCCTGGCTCGCGTCGTACTCGGTTCGTCGCATGAGATCACCTCTCGCTCGTTCGCCGGAAGCGGCGGACAGAACATGACGGAACACATGAAAAGCTGTCAATACCCCCTGGAAATGGGCAAGTTGGACGCACGCAGCTAGGACTGCGCCCGCGTACGCGAAGGGAAATCACCCGGCCGGGTGCCGCTCCAGACCGGGCCGGACCACCGTGGTGGGGCCGACCACAGGCCCGACCAGGAGGCCGACCACGCTGGTCGCGACCCCCGACCATGAGGCCGACCGCGCCCGGCGCGGACCCGACCACAGCACCGGACAGGGCGTGTCCGAAGTGACACGCAATTCGAACAAGCGATCTAATGCCGCTATGGACGTGACCGCCTTCCCCGACGACCTGGTGCAGACGCAAGCCGCCTGGAACGCCACCTACCAAGCACTCGCCGCACCCCGCCCCCGCGACACCACCGCCCTGCGCCGCCGCCTGCTGCACCTGTCCGTACGGCTGTGGTGGCACCCGTACTGGGAGACCGTCCCCTCGGCGCCGGCGGCACGGTCCGAGTTGCGCCACCTCGCCCGCGCTCACGGAGCCGTCCGGGCTGCGTGACCGGCCGTCCCGGTCGACCAGGAGCACGGGGGTTGCGCCAGGTGTTGCGCCTGTCTGTTGCGCTGGGTGTTGCGGCAAGGGTTGCGGTAGGTGTTGCGCAGCCCGCAGGACCGTCCCCGTGTACATGCAGGTCACCGCGCGGTTTTGCCGTGGTCGGCCTGCTGACATCCCCGTTGCGGCTGCTCTGCCCATGTCTCTTGGCTGGTGTGAAGGAGGAAGGGACGGGCGGGATGGGCGTCCCCGGTCGCGGCCGGGGATCGGGGCGGGCTCAGCCGGTTGCGCGTCGGCCGGGCCGCCGCGCCGCACCCGACGTCGACCCGGCGGCCGGGCCGGGACGGAAGTCGCCGGCACCCTGGCGCTGTCCTCCGGGCGCTGAGCCCCACCAAGGGGTGAGGCGGGAAACTCCCGCCGGAAGAGGCACTGCTGTGATGGTTCGACTCGTGGGCGGCCCGCTCGCCGGGCGCGAGCTGGAGACCCCCGACGCCCCGTGGTCCGGCGACTGGCTCATGGCCGGTGCCGCCGACTTGGGGCCTGTACGTCCCGGTGCACCGCGACCCGGCGACCGGCACCGTCCTGGCGGAGGTCCGGGTCACCATCCCGCGCTGCCGGTAGTGGCCCGCCGACGCAGTGACGCACGAGACCCCCGTCCTCTGGGCCAGCGGGGGGCCTTCGCGGGTTTCTGGTGAAGCGGGTGGCAGTTTCTGCCTTGGCGGATGGCTCCCGTGCCGGGGACCCACGGATTCAGCGCTGCGCCGTCTGAACCCCACCTACTGGTGTTATTGACATTGACCTCGTCACTGTCATCGTCAGTTGTCATCGTCATTCGTATCCTCCAGACACCCGCTACAGCGTCTGAACTACGGAAGCTGGATTGTTTGTCCTGCGGGGTGCCCGTCCGGCATGGTCTGTGGTGTGAAGCAGCAGACACCCCAGAAGCCGGTCGCCTCTCCCGCCGAGACGCGGGAAGCCCTCCTCGAGCGGGCCGCGCGTGACTTCGCGCCCATCCGGCGGGCGTTCGTCCAGAAGAAGCGCGACGAGGCGGACCGGTCCAGCCGGCTGGCCGAGTTCGTCACTAATGGAGACGTGCGCGGCCTGCGCGCCTACCTGTTCATCATTGCGGTCACCAGCGCCGAGACCCCCGAGTCGGGGTGGAGCACCACCCTCCCCGGCGGGGTGTGGGCCAGGGCCTTCGGCACCACGGAAAACGCGACGCCCGCCTCCGCCCGCACGGCGGTGACCAAAGTCCTCAAGCGCCTCAAGGAACGCCGCTTGATCACCTACGAGCGGCCCAAGGGGACCTGGGACGTCCAGGTCAAGCTGCTGCGCGAGGACGGAAGCCTCGATCCGTACACCCGGCCCGGTAACCAGAACCGCGACGCCTACCTGAAGATCCCGTTCGAGCTTTGGCGTACCGGCCTGATTGACCAGCTAAGCCTCCCGGCCCTGGCCATGCTGCTGACGGCCAGCTGCGAGCCGGCCTTCTTCGAGCTTCCGACCGAGCGGATGAAGGACTGGTACGGGTGGTCGCCCGATACCGCCGAGCGCGGCTTCCGGGAGCTGGCTAAGGAGGGCGTGATCCGGGTCCACAAGACCTACATCACCGCCCCGCTTAGCCCGACCGGGACGGCTGAGGTCAATCGCTACGAGCTGCTCGCCCCGTTCATCGCCCGCCCCGCGCGGAAGGTGGCGGCCTCCACGGAGAACACCATCGAGGCCGCGGGCGGTGCCGAAGCCAGCGGGCCTTGAGGAGAGGAGGACCACGAAAGTGGGAGTTACCCACTTTCCCAAATGCGGGTACCTTGGTAATAAGCGCTGGAAGGCGTGCCTCCCGCTCGAAGGAGGCATGAGCTGTGGAGAGCCTTCCGGCGGAACCGAGGGAGTACGCACATGACCGCCATTCACGAGCGCGAGGAGTTCGAGACCGTCGCCGAGACTGAGGTCGACAGCCGCGGACGAGTTTCCCTCGGCCGTGCCGGAGCCCGTGCGGGCCGCCGGTACCGGATCGAGAGCAACCCGGACGGCGTGCTGTTGCTGACCCCGGTCGTCTCCATCCCGGAGCGGGAGATGCAGGTGTGGAACGACCCGCACCTCGCCGAGCGCATCCGCACCGGGATCGAGGAGGCCAAGGCCGGCAAGACCATCGACCGCGGCGACTTCTCGCACTACCTCGACGAGGACTACGAGGACTAGAACCAGGTGCACAGCCTCCGCTTCACCGAAGACGCCGACGAGACCCTCAACCGCCTGACTGTCGGCTCGAAGGCCGACCCGGCCAAGCTCAAAAAGGTCAACAACGCACTCGCCCGTTTGCAGGCCAACCCGCGCCACCCCGGCCTGCACTCCCACCAGTACGAGAACTTCCCCGGGTACGCCTCGGAGAAGGTCTGGGACTCCTACGTGGAGAACCACAACCCCAGCGCCTGGCGCATCTACTGGATGTACGGGCCGGACGAGAGGAACGCGGCGGGCGAGACCGTCTCGGTCATCACCGTCCTCGTCATCGGCCCCCACCCGTAGAGCAGAGCTGAAGGGGGAGATCAGCAATTGCTGATCTCCCCCTTCAGCTCTGCTCTACGGGTGCCGGCGGCCCGCTGGACGGCCTGATGCTCGACACCACGGGGCTGGACAGCCAACGAGATCCCGACCGGCGTCGCGCTGATGACCGAGCTCGGGCAGGTCGGCGCCGGCGGCCGGGCCCTGTACGACCCGCCCCAGCGAGCGGAACCGCTGGGACTGGTCCGGCGACTCACCCTCACGGCCCCCGAGTCGCTCGCCCGGCGCACCGGCCCGGGGCGCGCTGGAAGGCGTGACCAGCGCGCCGATCGTCGTGCACCGACCCGCGCTCTCGGGCGGCCGGAGAGTCACGGTGCACAGCAGCGGCCGGAACGAGTTCCTCAACACTCCTACAGCGACGCTCCGCACTTACACCCGATGAACGACCTTCGCCCTGTCTTGGTGTCGTCAGTAGCGTGATGCTCGTCGACGTCTTGTTTCAGTCATTCTCATGGACTCTGTCTCTCTATATCGGCATCTCTGAGACCCTTCCTGATTGCAGCAGGTGATCGTTTGGTCACTTACAGGATCTTGGATGGGGGTGAAGGTCGTGCTGGAGCAAGCACAGCTGGTGGGATTGGCGGGGGCAGCCGCCGCTGCACTGGTCGGAGAGATGACCAAGGAGAGCTGGGCGTCGATGCGCTCGCTGGCAGCTCGGTTCTTCCGGCGCGGTGGCCAGGAAGAAGAGGAACGTCAGCTCGCCCGGCTGGATGCCGACCAGGTGCAGGCGGCCACGCTGGATCCAGCGGCTTTGCGGGAGAGGTGGAACCGGCGGCTGCTGACGCTGGTGGAGGACTTCCCCGAAGCAGCCGAGGAACTGGCGGCAATGGCGCGTCGCAAGCCGGAAGAGCCGCAGAGCGGGGTAAACCAGACCGCAGAGAACAACACCGGTTCGGTCATTCAGATCGGCAGGGACAACTCCGGCAGCCTGAACACGGAGCGAAGGTGACCACGCTCGACGGGCATGACCTGCCCCAGCCACCCACCAACCCGCCGTCTGTTGGGCAGTCCGCCGTCGGCAACACCGGTCCTACTGTCCAGGTCGGCGGCTCCAACCACGGCAACATCAACATCACTCGGCTACCCAAGCTACCGGTCATCCCCATTCCGCGCGATGACCAGGAGGCCGCCCTGGAGCCGGTCTGGGCGCACACTCCCACCCCGCAGCGGGCCGCAAACCTGCTGGCTGCACATGGCCTCGCAGTCATCATGGGGGAACGCGGCACGGGACGGCGCATCTCGGCAGTCCGCGCCCTGCACACCCATCTCTCCACTCCCGCAGGCCCCCCGCAGCTTTTCTACCTGGCAGCCGACTGGGACGAGGACGAAGCACCGGAACGTGAGGTCCTACCCGAGCCGGTCACCGGGCACGGCTACCTGATCGACGCGACCTCGCGCTTCTTTTCCGAGGACGCCGCCCGCACTCTCACTGCTTGGGCAGAAAAGCTCCACGACGCGGGCAGTTGCCTGGTCATCACCCGTAATCAGCGGGATTGGCGGGGCGACAGCCGCTTCGAGATTGAGGCAGTACGTCCCGACGCCATCCAGGTCGCCCGGAACCACCTGGCGGCCTGGGGCAGCCACGCGCAGGCCGGGTGGCTGCAGCAGAACGTCGAGCGCTCTGCAACACGCGGCCTGTTGCGCCAAGCAGCTCCCGACCGGACCGTCGGCGTCCTATCTGACCTCATCACCCGCAGTGTCAGCCCGGATGATGCTTTCGCGATCGCCGAACGCCTGCGCGGCATCGCTCCGGAACGGCTGGCCAAAGCGGTTGAGCGCATAGACGCATCCTCTCCACCGGAGCGTGAACAGGGAATCCAAGAGCTTCGCCGCATCCGGGAAGAAGTCCTTTTATGGACCGACTTCCTGGAGCAGACACTCACCGGCACAGGCACCCGCGGCCAGGACCGAGTGATGCTGCTCGCCGCCGCCTACCTCGAGGGCGCCCCTATCGAACGATGCATCAAGGCAGCCACCGAGTTCGGCGCCCGCGATGAGGCAGTCGCGCGCCGGTACCGGGAAGGCCGCAGCCCTCGGCGTCGGCTGAGAGACGTCGGTGTCGACATCACCTCCAGCGACACAGCCGCATTCCACAGCCGCCCAGGCCTCGCCCGCTCCGCCATCCGCATGGACTGGCACCACTGGGCCGACGAACGAGAGGCGACCACGAGGTGGCTCGCCCGCATTACCGCCCCCGACGGCGTCGCGAGAAAATGGACGGAGCAGATCGGGTCCCGTCTGCTGGAGCTGTCCATCACAGAGGTTGAATCTCCCTTCTTCACCCTCCTCGACACCTGGGCCACTACCTACCCCGACGAGCAATATCTCCGAATCGTCACCGCACTGATCGCCCAAGCCGCGGAGACGGAAGAACTCGCCCGGGATGCCCACAAACAGCTGCTGGACTGGGCGAAAAAGCCTGACGCGCATCGACGGAAGGTTGTCGCCTGGGCATGCAGCGGCCGGTACGGCATGCGATGGCCGCACATGGCCCTCGTCCGGCTACGCCACATCCTGGCCGTCGACGACGAAGCAACTCGCATCGCAGCGACCGCCCTGACGGCCTACGCCGCCGCGAGCACCGAAGGGTTCCAACGAGTCGTTGAGACGGTCGAGACCTGGTTGGAGAAGTACCAGACCCACCTCGCCGGCCCTCGGGCCTTCCTCGCGCTCACCGATCCCGCATACAACGTCCTGGACACCCTGGTAAGCGCAGCACAGGTCGCCCCAGCCGTCCGTGATTTCCTGATCAACGGCTGGATGCAGACACTGCGACAACCAGACGTACGCGACGACGCACACCAGGTCCTCCTCGGCTGGGCCCGAGCCGCTCACGAGGGCCGACTGGACCGCACCGCCACCTTCGGCATCCTCACCGACGTACGCAACGCCCACACACCCCTCGATGCCATGTCCCGCTTCCTGTACGGAAGCCCGGACCAAGACGACCACGCCCTGATCGAAGCGCGCCTCGCCCTGGCCAACCTCCGAGCTTGCAGCCACACCCAGTGCTCCGAACCCCACTGCCCGCTCAAAGAAGCTGCTGGTTCCCTCCCGGACACCAGCGCTGCCGGAGGCACAGGTGAACCCCGGTCATGAAGCCTCCACAGGACACCAGCGCGTCAAATTCCCACTGAACCGATGGCTGCTGGCACCGCTGACCACATGGCGCGCCCGACGTCTGGCAGCCGCATACGGACCCGGCATGGACGCACGCACAGCCTGGGCACTAACCCGCACAGCTACCCACCCCGAAGAGATCCCCTTCGCCATGAACCATCTAAGCGAAGACAAGGAAGAGGAGTCATAACCGTTGAAGTGATGACTGGCCAGCTGCTGCACCGCCAGGTCTGCGGCGCCGACCACGAGCCCCCCGGCCCGTGACCCCTACTGGCGCTACGCCGAACTGGTCGGCTGCCCGCTGGATGGCCTGCTGCTCGACATCACCGGCTGGACGCAGGACAAGGTCGACACCGGCGCCGCGCTCCCCGCAAGGCTGGGTTCGGTGCTGGCGGCCGCGCCATATACGGCCCGTGCCCCGGTGACCTGGACAGCTGGGACTGGACCGGCGACACTCTCTGGCGTCCTGGGCCGACTCGCCTGCCAGCCCGTCCCGGGGCACGCCGGGAGGTGTGACCAGTGCACCGATCGTCGTGCACCGGCTCTCTCTCGGGCGGCCGTAGAGTCACCATGCACAGCAGCGGCCGGGCCGAGACCCTCGGCACCGCCTATAGCGACCACGACTTGGTCGTCTTCCTCGAAGGCGCCGGCATCACCGATCACGAGGCCATCCTGGAAGACCCGCAGCAGGTGAAATGGCGCGGCGGCTCTGCCCACGAGTTCCACGGTGCCTGACCCACGCAAGAGGCAAAATCCTGCGAGCTCGGCCTGGTCCAGGGCCTTCACCTCTCACTGCACCGGATGCTGGGGGCCGAAGCCGTACACGGGGCCCACGAAAACCGTGCGTCGGCTTGGCCTCCGCTTTCCTACACTTGTGGTCGTGGCGATGATCTACAGCAGCGGAAGCTGCGACGACCTTCCTGAACACGCACGGCCGGATGACTACCTGGCTCCGCTCACCGCCACGCCCACCGAGTGGGTCACGGTCCTCGGCAAGCCCGTCCAGGACAGCTTCGACTGGGGGATCAGCAGCCACCTGACCCGTCCTGAGGCGCGAGCACATGCCCTGCAGGAGTACACCGGGACTCAGGCAGCGATCGGCGCCGCCGGGATCAGCACCTTCTACCCGGAGCAGCGCACGGTCTTTGAAGAGGGACTGCGAGACGAGGAGGAGCACGCGGAGTTCTTCGTCCAGCGCCGGACCCATCACGGGCTCGCCGAACCGACGCTGGAGTTCACCCCCTCCTTCCTGTGGTACTTCGACGCCATCCCCAGGAACGACGGCTCCTGGTACTACCTCGACGACGCCGGCCGTGACCACGAACTGGTGCGCACCCGACGCACCGACACCGAACTGCGCATCGACATCGCGGCCCTGCCCCTGCGCCGCTACCTCGCCGCACGGAGTCGCTTGCTGGTGATCCAGCACGACCGCATTACCCGGCTCGATCACGTACCCGACCCGGCGATCGACGCAAGTGACCGCTCGGACCTGCGGCACTTCGCCTTCCACAGCGGAGACATCCACTCAGCGGACCGCCCGGGTTTCGTACGGCTGGTCGGAAAGCAGATCGTGCTACCCATCGACGCAGACCCCGCCGACCTGGCCCGCCCTCACCCATCCGAACGCCGGTTCCCCGAATTCACGGTGGCCATCGACCCCAACACCGGAAAGCGCATCACCTCCACATGCGAGCCCGACAAGCTGAGCAACTACTTCACCGACCGCGGCACCCCGCACTACCTGACCCCGGTCTATTTCCGGCGCGAGGTCCTCAGCCGATACAACGCTCAGCCGTCCCGCTACCGCATCGAGTACGGCCGCCTGACCTGCCTGGGACTCTGGGGAATCTCCATCGGCAACAACCCCGACGGCCTCATCGAGGTCTACCTCGGAGACCTCGGACGTGACCTGCCGACCGAAGAACGCGATCACTGGCTCAGCTTCAACGTCCCGCCCAGCGGAGGACGCGACGAGGGCCGTTTCGACCGCGACATCCTCGGCCGATGGACCGATGGACCGCCCGACCCGCTACGCCGGCTGTTCGCTGCACGAGAGCACTTCAGCACTGCCCTGGGCACGCTTCTGGGACAAGCGGTCTACAAGCCGTGGCACTCCGCCGACCAGATCGCTTTCGAGGGCATGCACATGCCCACCAGCAGCGAGCAGCACGAAGCCGACACCCTCATACTGCTGCTCGCCAAGGGCGTCATCGACTACCTGGATGTCAAGGCCCTCCGACGCCTTCCCGGAGTGACCGACACCAAGGCGCAAAGCATCAACTGCCTCGAAGCATGGGTCTCCTCCAGCGGAGGGGACAACGACACGCTGATCCGCCCGCTGCGTGTCCTGCAAGGCCTCCGCTCCACCGGGCCGGCCCATCTCCGCGGAAAGGACTGGCACGCCACCCTTACGCGGGCCGGCCTGGACGCATTGAGACCCGATGAGCAGTTCGTGCAGGTACTCACGCTGACCGGTGACGCCCTCAGCGCGCTTGCCCAGCACGCCGAGTCGCAGCACCAGTCCAGCCAGTAGACAGCCCGCGTTCCCCCGCAAATCCACTGACACTTTCTGCTCAGTCCCCTGTATGACTGGCGTGAAAAGCCGAACAGGGGAGGGCAGCTGGTGGGTAAGGCGTCGTCGGGGAAGCGCGCGGCTAAGGCAGGCGGTACCCGGGATCACACAGTGCCGCAGATGTACCTAAAGCACTTCGCCCAGCACACAGCACGCCGCAAGTACCAACTGATGGTGCGACGGCTTGACAAGATCGATGAACCGTTCCCGGTGACGCCCACCGGCATCGCTGCTGAGACCGGCTACTACTGGGGGATCAGTGCCGAAGGAGTCCCTCACCACCACATCGAGGAACTGTTCACCTCGCTCGAGGGACACGCCGAAGCAGTACTGAAGGTCATCCTGAACGACCCGAACTGGGCGCTCACACCGCACTGGCCGCTGCGCCCGGATCAGCGCCACGTCCTCGCCTGGTGGATGGCTGCCCAGATCTTGCGCACGACGCGCCAGCGCAAACGGCTCACCCACCAGCAGACCGAAGCACCGGACATCACCGACCTGCCGCAGGAAGTGCACACGCTCGCACAGAACAACCCCCACCTGCGCTACATCGTCGAGAACATCGTCACGTTGGCACTCATCCTGGAAGCACGTCCGTGGGCGCTGGGCTTCAGCGACATGTGCCTGCTGACCAGCGATACCCCCATCGCCATATGGAACCGCCCCGACGACGAAGACCAGCTGCGCGCCGCCGCACTGAGCGACATCCTGCTCCCGCTGGACCCTCACCGCTTTCTGTTCCTACCCGGCCCCGCTACCCGGGGCACGGACCGGCGTAAGCACGTGGACCACCTGATGCACGCGGAAGGCACCATCGGCTTCGCGCTCGTGGACGTGGCCTATGACGTAGCTGACCAGTTCGTGATCCACCACCCAGAGCACGATCCCTGGAAGCATTGGAAGCCGGACAGCCCAGGGCAGCCCAAACCATGGGACGGGCAGACGCATTCCGCTCCTCAGTACATCTTGGAGTACGGCGTATTTCCGCCCAGTCAGAACATCGAACGTCGCTGGACCGTGGAACACCCGCCGCCTCGCTCCCCAGATGACTTGCACCTCTGACCTGCCAGAACATCCCCCGGCGTGTACACATGACCGGACCCCGGGCCCTACGAGGCCCGGGGTCCGGTCACGGCGCAAGAAGGCGATCAGAGGCCGTCCGGTACGGCCTGCGGGACCGTCACCGGCCTTGCCCAGTCCATGCCCAGCTCCGCGAGCGCAGCCAGCTGGTCGGCGTCCAACCGGTCCCTCCTTGATTTCGCGTTCGAAAGCCATACGCCCAGCTTCACAATCACCGGCTCGCCGTCGACCGTGATCTCTTCGCTGTGCCCCCTGGGCACCGGCCGCTGGCCCTCCCGTTCCACCCACTGCGCAAGTGCTGCCAGGCCTCGCTGGAATGCCTGCTGCGCTTTGCCCAGGCCCTTCATCGCATCCATAGCCGCCGAGGCCAAAGACGGCGCTTCAACGGGCTCCATGCCGAGATCGGACAGCCGCTGCTGCTGTTCGGGCAGAAGTCGCGCCCAGGTAGCGGGCCGTTTCTGCTGTTGAAGCCACCGTCCGATGTCGTCGCCGTCGAAGGTGACGCCGGGTGCGATGTCAGGGAGCCGGCCGTGGGGTTCGTCGGCGACCAAGTCCGCCAGGACGCGGTAGTGGCGCTGCCAGTCCAGGGGCCATGGGCAGTCCCAGTCCGGGTCGATCTCCGTCAGCTGTGCCGCGCGCACGGCGGCCCGCTCCGGGTCTTTGCCGAGGCCGTTCTTCGTGCCCTTGCGCCGGAGGTTGGCCATGTGCTGCCCGATGGGCACCATCGCCTCGCCCTCGCCCCATACCGCGTCCTGACGCGGTGCGAGGTGCCCGGTCGCCCGCCGGTACGACCGGAGCGCGGCCAGCTTGGCCTCCCACGCTTCCTCACCGGGCTCCCAGACCATCCCGGCTTCCGGCGCGTCCAGGAGGACCTTGCGTCGGTCCTCCAGCTCCCCGGCCCGCAGTGCCTTCCTCTGCTGGTGCACCCACCGCCCGAGGGGGAAGTCCTTGGTGACGCCGACCTCGACCTCAACGTCGTAGGGGACGGCGTAGACGCCGGTGATCTCGTTCTCCTTCCGCCAGCGCAGCAGGGCCTGGTAGCCCTCCAGCCACACCAGCGACTCCGGCCGGTAGACCCGGGTGCGCAGGAAGGCGGCGATGGTGGCGGCGTCGCGTGGGCTGGAGAAGTGGAGCAGGGCGGACTCGGCGGCGGCGTCGGTGTCGTCCTGCTCCTGGTCCTCGCCGTCACTCTCGCCGCCGGCCCCGACGATGCGCCCTTCTTCGTCGCGCCTCACGTGGATCTTGCGTTTGCCGCTGGTGAGGGCGCGGGAGGCGAGCTGCTCGACGAGTCGTTCGTCATGCGAGCGGAGGCCTTGGAGGACGGCTACGAGCGGCTTGAAGCTGGCGGAGGCGACCATGTCGGTCGGGTCCTCGCCGGGCTCCAGGAACACCGGCACGATGATCCTGGCCACCTTCGTGCTGCCGTCTTTGTTGAGCCTGAGCGCGCGGCCGATGTTCTGGACGATCTCGACCTGGGAGCCGCGGGTGTCGGCGAAGCAGACGGCCTCGACTCCGCGCTCGCCGGTGATGTCCACGCCTTCCCCGAGCACGCGACAGCTTGCGAGGAAGGCCCGGTGGACCCGGCGTCCGGCGGCGTCGATGCCGTTGGCGAACTGGCGCAGGACCTCGCGCCGCTCGGTGACGAGGTGGTCGCCGCACAGCCACGCCGACCACACACGGTCCGGCGGGACGTGGCGGCCGGCCTCCAGCTCGTAGAACTCCGCGTCGATCGACGACGCGGGGAGCTTCTCCGCCTTCGCCAGGTCCTCGTCCGAGGCATCGTTGACGTACAGCTCGGCAGCGGTCTCCGGCAGCTTCTCCGCGAACGCGGCGGCCTCCTCCACCTTCTGGTGGAACGTCATGACCGTACGGAGGTTGTGCGCGGCGGCGTGCTCTAGGAGCGCGGTCTGCAACAGGGCCAGGCGCCGGCCGCGCCGCGCCTCCTCCGATTCCCCGAGAACGGGGGAGGGGTCGCGGATCTCCAGCACGTCGATCTCAAAGCCTGCAAGGATTTCGCGCTCGATCGCCTCGCTCAGACCGAGCTCCGCGAGCCACGCGCCGTAGGTGCCCTCCGGGTCATCGGCCATGGTCGCGATCTCCAGCTCCTGGCCGTCCGCGCCCTTCTGGGGCCGGGGCGCGGCGAGGATGCGGGGGGTCGCGGTGAGGTAGAGCCGGAAGTCCGCCGGGATACGGGCGTTGTCGTGGATGGCGGCCCAGGGCCTGCCAAGATCGCCTGCGGTTGAGTGGGCTTCGTCCACGATGGCGAGCGAGAAACCGTCCATCTGCTGCCCGTACAGCCGCTCTCCGCCCGCCAGAGCGGCCTCCAGCGGCCCGCGAACCTTCCGCTGACCCTCGGGTGCGTCGATGTCCTCGCGGTCCACCAGGGAGGCGTACGTGGCGAACACGACCACCGGCCCGGACCCGGCCCACAGGGCGAGCTGGATCGGGTTGGTGGTGGTCCGCACGCCCAGCTCCTTCAGCACCGGGTCGTTCTCCAGCGAGCACACGGCGACCATCGGGGCCCGGTGGCCCACCAGGCGCCACGCCTGGGCAGTCTGCGCGAGCAGGTCCAGGGTGGGCACGGTCACCAGGATCCGGCCGTCCGCGAACGACTCCAGCGCGCACGCGGCGGCTGTGATCGTCTTGCCTGATCCGGTCGCTGACACGATCGTGCCCCGGGCACCCTGCGGGGGCACAGATGACCTTGCAGGGAATCCCACCCACCTGCGAAACGCGGACCGCTGATCGACCTGGTGTTCCTTGAGCTGAATCGCTGACATTTTCATGCCTCCCCAAGCGGTTAATTCCTATGGTCTTTCAGAGGGCCGTGTGCGGAATGCAGGCCGCGCCCAAGTCGTTCCAGATCGACGCATCCGCCTTGTGCCAGCCGCCCGGCTTTCCGTCCTTGAACGGCGGCTTGTCGTCCGGGTCGTAGTGCCCGGCATCGAGCGTGCAGACGATGACGTCTCCGTCTGCGTTCCGCGTCCGGGCCGTGCACAGACCGCCGGCCTCGCCCAGCGCCTCCAGCACCCGGCGCCGCGCCGTGGTGTGCGGAGGGGTGCGCGGCAGCACGTCCTCCCGGACGAACCTCTCCAGCCGCACCAGGTTGGCCCGCTCACGCTGCCTCACGTCCGCGATGTGTACGGCCAGTTCAGCAGCACCCGCCGACCGGCCGCCGCGCCCTGACCAGTCCCGGTCCGCGATGCCCACCAGGGCCTCGCTCACGGCCGTCACGCCGTCATCCCAGCCGTCCGAGAACACCGCACCCTGAGAGGCCGGCGCCATGCCGCCCAGCTCCACCACCTGGCACTGCGCCCCAGCGACCGCCCCGGCCTCCAGTGCGGCCACCAGGTCGTCCGCCTCACTCGCGGGCACGCCCTGTGTCTCCAGGAGCGCGAACACCTTCAACCGGGCGTTCACGCCCGCCGTCTGGTACTGCGTCACCCGGCGCACAGAATCGCTGCTCAGCGCGGGATCGGGTCCGGTAGATTCGTGGTGACCGGTCATCTGCGGTCGTTCCTCTCGGAATTCTGGGGGAGTTCCCGGGTGGTTGGGGGGTGTCCCGTGTTTCCGCCAACGGTACATGGTGCATCAACCTGATGCACGCGGTACACTGGAACCCACACGAACGAGCGA
>NZ_JBIRUY010000050.1:0-64353 GCF_044335305.1 Streptomyces sp. NPDC020490
AAACGCCCGGTTACATTCCGAACCCGGAAGCTAAGCCTTACAGCGCCGATGGTACTGCAGGGGGGACCCTGTGGGAGAGTAGGACGCCGCCGAACTCCTTTTACAGCTCCGGCTCCTGGGCATCGCCCAGGAGCCGGAGCTTTTTTACGTTGAGGTAGGGTCAGGGAGCATCGTCGGTTCGTTTCCCACAGGAGGCCCCCGGGTGGAGGTCCAGGAGACACGCGTCCAGACGGACCGGGTCCTCACCATCCCCAACATCCTCAGCATGGCGCGGCTCGTCGGCGTACCGCTCTTCCTGTGGCTGATTCTGAGGCCCGAGTTCGGTGGACCCAAGAGCGACGGCTGGGCGCTGCTGGTGCTGGCGCTGAGCGGAATCAGCGACTACCTGGACGGCAAGCTCGCGCGGCGCTGGAACCAGATCAGCAGCCTCGGCCGGCTTCTGGATCCGGCGGCCGACCGGCTCTACATTCTCTCGACTTTGGTCGGCCTCACCTGGCGCGAGATTCTGCCACTCTGGTTGACCGCTGCACTTCTGGCGCGAGAGCTGGTTCTGCTGGTGATGGTGGGCGTCCTCAGACGGCACGGCTATCCGCCGCCCCAGGTGAACTTCCTGGGGAAGGCAGCCACCTTCAACCTGATGTACGCCTTCCCGCTACTCCTGCTCAGTGACGGAACTGGATGGATCTCGTCACTCGCTGCTATTTTCGGATGGGCGTTCGCAGGATGGGGTACAACCCTCTACTGGTGGGCAGGAGTTCTCTACGTGGTACAAGTCCGCCGCCTGGTTCGTGCGGACGTCATGGCCGATTGAACTCACCGATTGTGCGGTCGTAGCGGCTCGATGGCCCCTGGCGAAAAAGTGCGCGACAATCTGGACGGGTGAAGTCGGCTAGACCGTCGTCTCTTAGAGGAGGACGCTTCCGACATGAAGGCCGTCGTGATGGCCGGAGGCGAAGGCACACGCCTTCGCCCCATGACCTCGAGCATGCCCAAGCCGCTCCTGCCGGTGGCCAACCGGCCGATCATGGAGCACGTGCTGCGGCTGCTCAAAAGGCATGGGCTGAACGAGACCGTCGTAACCGTCCAGTTCCTGGCCTCCCTGGTCAAGAACTACTTCGGTGACGGTGAAGAGCTCGGAATGGAGCTCTCCTATGCCAACGAGGAGAAGCCACTCGGTACCGCCGGAAGCGTCAAGAACGCCGAAGAGGCGTTGAAGGACGATGCTTTCCTCGTCATCTCCGGCGATGCCCTGACCGACTTCGACCTCACCGAGCTGATCAATTTCCACAAGGAAAAGGGCGCCCTGGTCACGGTCTGCCTGACACGCGTGCCGAACCCGTTGGAGTTCGGCATCACGATCGTCGACGACGAGGGCAAGGTCGAGCGCTTCCTGGAGAAGCCGACCTGGGGCCAGGTCTTCTCGGACACCGTGAACACGGGCATCTATGTCATGGAGCCCGAGGTCTTCGACTACGTCGAAGCCGATGTGCCCGTCGACTGGTCCGGCGACGTCTTCCCTCAGCTGATGAAGGAGGGCAAGCCGATCTACGGCTATGTCGCGGAGGGCTACTGGGAGGACGTCGGCACGCACGAGAGCTACGTCAAGGCGCAGGCCGACGTGCTGGAGGGCAAGGTCGACGTCGAGATCGACGGCTTCGAGATCTCCCCCGGCGTATGGGTGGCGGAGGGCGCCGAGGTGCACCCCGACGCCGTACTGCGCGGCCCGCTCTACATCGGGGACTACGCCAAGGTCGAGGCGGGCGCCGAGATCCGCGAGCACACCGTCGTCGGCTCCAACGTCGTCGTCAAGAGCGGGGCCTTCCTGCACAAGGCCGTGGTGCACGACAACGTCTACGTGGGCCAGCACAGCAACCTGCGCGGCTGCGTGGTAGGCAAGAACACCGACATCATGCGGGCGGCGCGGATCGAGGACGGCGCGGTCATCGGAGACGAGTGCCTGATCGGTGAAGAATCGATCGTTCAGGGCAATGTGCGCGTGTACCCGTTCAAGACCATCGAGGCCGGCGCCTTCGTCAACACCTCGGTGATCTGGGAGTCCAGAGGCCAGGCGCACCTCTTCGGGGCCCGCGGCGTCTCCGGCATCCTGAACGTGGAGATCACCCCCGAACTCGCGGTGCGGCTCGCCGGCGCCTACGCCACGACCCTCAAGAAGGGGGCGACGGTCACCACGGCCCGCGACCACTCCCGTGGTGCCCGCGCGCTCAAGCGGGCGGTCATCTCCGCGCTGCAGGCCAGCGCCATCGACGTACGCGACCTGGAGAACGTGCCGCTGCCCGTGGCCCGGCAGCAGACCGCGCGGGGCAGCGCCGGCGGCATCATGATCCGGACCAGCCCCGGGGTGCCGGACTCCGTGGACATCATGTTCTTCGACGGGCAGGGCGCGGACCTGTCGCAGGCCAGCCAGCGCAAGCTCGACCGGGTGTTCGCGCGGCAGGAGTACCGGCGCGCGTTCCCCGGCGAGATCGGGGACCTGCACTTCCCGTCCAGCGTCTTCGACTCGTACACCGGATCGCTGCTGCGCAACGTCGACACGACCGGGGTCTCGGAGTCCGGGCTCAAGGTCGTCGTCGACGCCTCCAACGGCAGTGCCGGCCTCGTGCTGCCGAGTCTGCTCGGCAAGCTGGGTGTGGACTCGCTCACCATCAACCCCGGTCTCGACGAGTCGCGGCCCACGGAGACCGCCGAGGTGCGGCGTGCGGGGCTGGTGCGGCTCGGTGAGATCGTCGCGTCCTCGGGCGCGGCGTTCGGCGTGCGCTTCGACCCGGTCGGTGAGCGGCTGTCGCTGGTGGACGAGAAGGGGCGGATCGTGGAGGACGACCGCGCCCTGCTGGTCATGCTCGACCTGGTGGCGGCCGAGCGGCGCAGCGGGCGGGTGGCGCTTCCGGTGACCACGACGAGGATCGCCGAGCAGGTTGCCGCGTACCACGGTACGCAGGTGGAGTGGACGACGACCTCGCCGGACGACCTGACCCGGGTCGGCGGCGACGAGTCGACCATCTTCGGCGGCGACGGCAAGGGCGGTTTCATCGTCCCCGAGTTCAGCAGCGTCTTCGACGGCACGGCGGCCTTCGTGCGGCTGATCGGACTGGTGGCGCGGACGCAGCTCACCCTCAGCCAGATCGACGCGCGCATCCCGCGGGCGCACGTCCTCAAACGCGATCTGGCGACCCCGTGGGCCGTGAAGGGGCTCGTCATGCGGCGGGTCGTCGAAGCGGCCGGAGACCGCTTCGTGGACACCACCGACGGGGTGCGGGTGGTGGAGACCGACGGGCGCTGGGTCATGGTGCTGCCGGACCCGGCCGAGGCCGTCACCCACCTGTGGGCGGAGGGGCCCGACGACGCGTCCGCCCAGGCCCTGCTGGACGAGTGGGCGGCCGTCGTGGACAGCGCCGGCCGCTGAGAGCTACACCACGCGGGCGTGCCGGACACGTGTCCCGGAAGGGACCGGTCCGGCACGTCGGTGGGGCCATTCGGAGGTAGTGGGCGCGACGTGCGACGATGTGCGGCATGCCGCAGCAGCCCCCCGTTCGGAGTACACCCACGCGCCCTTCGCGGCCGGACGCGTCCATGTCGCTGCTCACCAACGTCATGGACCACAGCCTCGACGACGGCTACGCCGAGGCGGCCGCCCGCAAGCGGGCCGCGGGCGCGGGCGGTGTGCCGAAGCCCCTCCGGGCCAGGCTCGGACTGGCCGGGGGTCTGGTGCTCGCCGCCCTGGTGGTCACCGTCGGCGCCGCACAGGCGCGCGTGGCGGCGCCCGTCGTCGCCAAGGAGCGCCAGGAACTGATCGACCGGATCGACCGCGAGACCACGGCGGCCGACAAGCTCGAGAACTCCGTCGACGAGCTGCGCCGCGACGTCAGCGCGCGGCAGCGGGAGGCCCTCAGGCAGAGCGGCGGGGACCGGACCGAGGTGGTGGGCATCCTCTCGGGCGCCGTGGAGGTGCACGGACCGGGGGTGAAACTGGTCGTCGACGACGCCAAGGAAGCCACCACCGGGGGCGACGGCGACCCGCGCGAGACCTCCGGATTCTCCGACACCGGGCGGGTGCGCGACCGGGACATGCAGCGTGTGGTCAACGGGCTGTGGGAGTCCGGCGCCGAGGCGGTCTCCATCAACGGGCAGCGGCTGACGGCGCTGTCGGCCGTCAGGGCCGCGGGCGACGCGATACTGGTCGACAACAAGCCACTCGTGCCGCCGTATACGGTGCTCGCTGTGGGGGACGGCCAGAGGCTCAGCACCAGGTTCCAGGACAGCGCCGACGGGCTGTATCTGCATGCCCTGCAGCAGAACTACGGCATCCGGACCGCCATCTCCGTGGAGGGGGACCTCCGGCTGCCCGCCGCACCGAGTGTGATCGTGCGCACAGCACAGCCGCACACCGAGAAGACCGAGAAGACTGAGAAGGGCACATCGTGATCGCCGTACTGGGCCTCGTCGTGGGAGTCGTGGCCGGACTGCTGGTCCGGCCTGAGGTTCCGGCGGTCGTCGAGCCTTACCTGCCGATCGCCGTCGTCGCGGCGCTGGACGCCGTCTTCGGAGGCCTCCGGGCCATGCTCGACGGCATCTTCGACGACAAGGTCTTCGTGGTGTCCTTCCTGTCCAACGTCGTCGTCGCCGCGCTGATCGTGTTCCTGGGCGACAAGCTGGGCGTCGGGGCCCAGCTGTCCACCGGTGTCGTGGTCGTCCTCGGCATCCGGATCTTCTCCAACGCCGCGGCGATCCGCCGGCACGTGTTCCGGGCGTGAGACCGATGAGCGACAAGGACGAGACGCCGGCGAACAGGCTGCGCAAGGAACTGCCCGAAGAGGTCCCGGCGCCCGCCCCGCCCTCCGCTCCGCGGCCCCCCGCTGCCGCCGGGAACGCCCCGGAGAGCGCCCCCGAGGGCGAAGCCGCCCCCGAGGCCGAGCTGACGGGACGGCAGCGGCTGGCGAAGGGACTGTGGCCGCCGCGCGTGACCCGCGCCCAACTCATCGTCGCCCTGCTGCTGTTCGGCCTCGGCTTCGGTCTGGCCGTGCAGGTCGCCTCCAACAGCGACAGCGACAGCGCCCTGCGCGGCGCGCGTCAGGAAGATCTCGTCCGCATCCTCGATGAACTGGACGACCGCACACAACGTCTTGAAGACGAGAAGCAGGGACTCGAGAAGCAGCGCGACGAGCTGGAGAACAGCTCGGACCAGGCCGAGGAGGCCCGCAGGCAGACGGTCCAGAAGGAACGTCAACTGGGCGTCCTGGCGGGCACGGTGGCCGCTCAGGGCCCCGGCATCACCATGACCATCGAGGACACGAAGGGAACGGTCGAGGCCGACATGCTGCTGGACGCCATCCAGGAGCTGCGCGCGGCGGGCGCGGAGGCGATACAGGTCAACGACGTGCGCGTCGTCGCGAGCACGTACCTCACGGACTCGGGCAAGAGCGTGAGCGTCGACGGGAACAAGATCAACGCGCCCTATCGTTTCAAGGTCATCGGCAAGCCGGAGGACTTGGAGCCGGCGCTCAACATCCCTGGAGGCGTGGTGCAGACCCTCGAGAAGGAGCAGGCCACCGTTACCGTCGAGCGGTCGGACAAGATCGTCGTGGACGCCTTGCGAGCTGCGAAGCAGCCTGACTACGCTCGGTCGTCCGCCCAGTGAACCGGCGGTGCATGGGGGCCGTCCGGCAGGGGCATGAGGTTGCGGGGGGTCGGCGCACCGAAGGGGTGGCGCGTGGTGGAAACTGTCTGGTGGATACGGACGTTGTGAAGTTGTCCGGGTCGGCCGGCGTATGCAGTCAGGGTTCGTCCTGCCCCACGGGCGGGTCTGTTTCGGTCAAGGGGAATCGCCCGTGAAGTTGTTTGCGAAGTTGTTCGGCAAGAGCGCGCGAGAGGGCGGCGACAACGCGACCGCCCGCCATCGCGCACAGTCCGATGCGGAGGGCCAGCGCCCGCTGTTCCGGGACCAGGTCGCTGGTCCGGGCGGGGACATTTCCGGAGGCCAGGGCGCGGCGTCTGTTGACCCTGCGCAGTCCGGCGGCATAGGTTTCGGGCAACCGTCAACCTCAAGTACGGGTGGAGGGTTTTCCCCTATGTCGGCCCTGGTGTGTACGAGGTGCGGTAACCGCAACGCGGAGAGCAGCCGCTTCTGCTCGAACTGCGGCGCGCCGCTGCGGGCGGGCGCGGCCGCCGAGCGGCCGTCGGAGACGACGTCCACCATCTCCATCTCCGGTCTCGAGGCCTACGACGCCGAGGCCACCGGCCAGACGCCGATCCCGGCGCTGTCCCCGGAGGCGCAGGCGGCCGTGGACGCCCTGCCGCTGGGCTCGGCGCTCCTGGTCGTGCGCCGCGGGCCGAACTCGGGCAGCCGCTTCCTGCTGGACAGCGACCTGACCACGGCCGGGCGTCACCCGCAGAGCGACATCTTCCTGGACGACGTCACGGTGTCGCGTCGGCACGTGGAGTTCCGCCGCGCCGCGGACGGCTCGTTCACCGTGGCCGACGTGGGCAGCCTGAACGGCACGTACGTCAACCGCGAGCGGATCGACCAGGTCGCGCTGCACAACGGCGACGAAGTGCAGATCGGCAAGTACCGGCTGGTCTTCTACGCGAGCCAGCAGGGCTACTGACCCTCCTCCGGACTCGGTCCGGGGAGACCCCAGGGAAGGTCCATGCTTCGATCACCGAGCGGCGGTGCCGGGCACGGCGCCGCCGCCACGGACAGCGGCCTGATGAGCATCGGCACGGTGCTGAACGTGCTGCGCGAGGAGTTCCCCGAAGTCACCATCTCCAAGATCCGTTTCCTGGAGTCGGAGGGCCTCATCGAGCCCCGGCGGACCCCGTCGGGGTACCGCAAGTTCAGCGCGCAGGACGTCGAGCGCCTGGGGCACGTCCTGAGGATGCAGCGGGACCACTATCTGCCGCTCAAGGTGATCCGCGAGCACCTGGAGGCCATGGAGCGCGGCGAGGCCGTGCCGCTGCCCGCGCTCGGCAGGCAGCGGGACGGCGAGACCGTCCCGGAGGCCGCCGAGCAGCCCACGGCGGCCAGGATCGGCCGGGCGCAGCTGCTGGCGGCCGCCGGGATCGGGGAAGAGGAACTCAAGGAGTGGGAGTCCTACGGGCTCGTCGCTCCACTGCCGGACGGGGCCTACGACGCCGAGGCGGCCACCGTCGCGTCGCTCGTCGTCGAACTGGGCCGGTTCGGCATCGAGCCCCGGCACCTCAGGGCGCTGCGGGCCGCGGCCGACCGCGAGGCCGGACTCATCGACCAGGTGGTGGCCCCGCTCAAGCGCCACCGCAATCCGCAGACCAGGGCCCACGCCGAGGCCCGCACGAAAGAGCTGGCCGCGCTCACGGTCAGGCTCCACACGGCGCTCGTGCAGACCGCGCTCGGTGTGCGCCTGCCGTGAGGCGGACCCGCCGCATGCGGCAGGATCGGCCACCCGTTCCCTGCCCGACTACCCAAACGTCCCGGGCACGGCCTAGGGTTGCTGTGTGAACGAGCTCGATGTCGTAGGTGTCCGGGTCGAGATGCCCTCCAACCAACCGATCGTGCTCCTGCGTGAAGTGGGAGGCGACCGCTACCTCCCCATCTGGATCGGGCCGGGGGAGGCGACGGCGATCGCCTTCGCCCAGCAGGGCATGGCCCCCGCACGACCGCTGACCCACGACCTGTTCAAGGACGTGCTGGAGGCCGTCGGCCAGGAGCTCACCGAAGTGCGCATCACGGACCTGCGTGAGGGCGTCTTCTACGCGGAGCTGGTCTTCGCCAGCGGGGTAGAGGTGAGCGCCCGCCCGTCCGATGCCATAGCGCTGGCCCTGCGCACCGGAACGCCGATCTACGGCAGCGACGGGGTGCTCGACGACGCCGGCATCGCGATCCCCGACGAGCAGGAGGACGAGGTGGAGAAGTTCCGCGAGTTCCTCGACCAGATCTCGCCGGAGGACTTCGGCACCAGCAGCCAGTGAGGCGTGGCCGGCCCGGCGGACGCCCCGGTGCGCCACGCGGGCCGGTGCACGGCCGGTCGCGGGTCGGCCGCGGGCGATGACCGGCGGCCGGTGAGGGCGTGGTGCGGCCTGCCCGGAGCGCATTCGGCTAGCCTTTCCCCGCGGTTGGCTGCGGGAAACCACTCGTGGGGTGATTATCACTCGGCGTGCCGAGTGTGGCGGTCGTTGACGCACCCCTGGTGGCTGCCTACCGTCGAGAAGGCAGGTCAAGGACGGAGGTCGGCGTGAGAAGCAGCGGCGACGGTACGGCTGGGGGTGCCCCTGGACACGGTCCCGGGGCGAGCGGTCCGTACCCTTCCCCGAGCTCTCGGCTCCGTGCGAGCGGGGAATACCCCCATCACGGCAGCGCGGCCGACCACGTTCCGCAGCGACCGGCGGCCGTGCCGAGCAGCGGAGGGGCGACGTCCATGGCGTCCGAGGAGATCGGCTACCGCGGTCCGACGGCCTGCGTGGCCGCCGGCATCACTTACCGGCAACTGGACTACTGGGCCCGTACCGGCCTCGTCGAGCCCAGCGTGCGCCCCGCCTACGGCTCGGGGACGCAGCGGCTGTACAGCTTCCGGGACGTCGTCGTCCTGAAGATCGTCAAGCGGTTCCTGGACACCGGGGTGTCGCTGCAGAACATCCGCACCACCGTGCAGCACCTGCGGGAGCGCGGCTTCCGTGACCTGGAACGCATGACGCTGATGAGCGACGGCGCCACGGTCTACGAGTGCACCTCTCCCGACGAGGTCCACGCGTTGCTCCAAGGGGGTCAGGGCGTCTTCGGGATCGCCGTGGGCGTGGTGTGGCGGGACGTGGAGAACGCGCTGTCGCAGCTGCACGGGGAGCGCGTCGACACCGGCGAGACCCTCGTCGGGCACAATCCGGCGGACGAGCTGGCACGGCGGCGCAACCGGGCGGTGTGAGGCCGGCCCCTCGCGCCCGCGACGTTGTCAGTGGCGTAGGGCAGCATCGGACATGTGAGAACCGCGCCCACGATCCTGCATCTCGACATGGATGCCTTCTACGCCTCGGCGGAGCAGGCAGCCAAGCCGAGTCTGCGCGGGAAGGCCGTCGTCGTGGGCGGGCTCGGGCCGCGCGGGGTGGTCGCCACCGCGTCGTACGAGGCACGGGTCTTCGGGGTCCGCTCCGCCATGCCGATGGCGCAGGCCCGGCGGCTGGCGCCGAACGCGGCCTACCTCGTGCCCCGCTTCGGCCTCTACCGGGCGATCAGCGAGCAGGTGATGGGGCTGCTGCACGCGCTGTCGCCGCTGGTGGAGCCGCTGAGCCTGGACGAGGCGTTCGTGGACCTGGAGGCCGGGGACGCCGCCTGGGACGAGACGTCGGCGCGGCTGGTGGGGGAGAGGCTGCGCGCCGACATACGGGGCCTGACCGGGCTCACCGGGTCCGTGGGCCTCGCCGCCTCCAAGATGCTCGCGAAGATCGCCTCCGAGGAGGCCAAGCCCGACGGGCTGGTGGTGATCGAGCCGGGCACCGAGCGGGCCCTGCTCGAGCCTATGCCGGTGCGGATCCTGCCGGGCGTGGGACCGGCGACCGGGGACCACCTGCGGCGGGCCGGCATCACCACGGTCGGCGACATCGCCGAGGCGGGGGAGGACGAACTGGTGCGGCTGCTGGGCAAGGCCCACGGCCACGCCCTGTACGCCATGGCGCTGGCGCGCGACGACCGGCCCGTGGTGGCCGAGCGGGAGGCGAAGTCGGTGTCGGTCGAGGACACCTACGACGTCGACATCCACGACCGGATCCGGGTGGGCACGGAGGTGGGGCGGCTGGCCGACCGCTGCGTACGGCGGCTCCGCGCGGCCGGGCTGTCCGGGCGGACCATCGTGCTGAAGGTCCGGCGCTACGACTTCTCCACGCTGACCCGTTCGGAGACGCTGCGGGGGCCGACCGACGACCCCGCGGTCGTGCGGGAGGCCGCCGCGCGGTTGCTGGAGTCGGTGGACACCACGGGGGGTGTGCGGCTGCTGGGGGTGGGGGTGAGCGGCCTGGCCGACTACACGCAGGAGGACCTGTTCGCGCAGGCTGCCGGGGAGCGGGAGCGGGAGCGGGAGAGCGGGCATACGGATGAGCCCGAGGAGCTGCCGGCGGAGCGGCAGACGGCTCCGGCGGAGCGGCGGTGGCCCGCGGGGCACGACGTACGGCATGCCGAGTTCGGGCACGGGTGGGTGCAGGGGAGCGGGCTCGGACGGGTGACCGTGCGGTTCGAGACGCCCGGCTCGCAGCCCGGGCGGGTGCGGACGTTCCGGGTCGACGACCCCGACCTGGAGCCGGCCGATCCGCTGCCGCTGGTGCCACTGATATCGGAGGGACCACAGGAACAGGGGGCCGGGGAGTCGGCCTATGCCTCGTCCGAGCCCGCCAGCCTGCCGAAGTCGTGCTCGGCGTCGTCGAAGGCGGACGGCGGGGCGACGTCCAGGCCGTAGTGGTGGTAGAGCTGCAGTTCCTGCTCGGGGGAGAGGTGGCGGCCGACGCCGAAGTCGGGGGCGTCCTTGATCAGGGAGCGGTCGAAGGGGACGTGCAGGGCGCCCTCCACCAGTTCGCTGGGCTCCAGTGGGACGAAGGCGTCCCGGGAGAACAGTCCGGTGCGTATGGCGGCCCACTCCGGCATGCCGGTCGCGTCGTCGAGGTAGACCTCGTCGACGGTGCCGATCTTGGTGCCGTTGCGGTCGAACGCCTTGCGGCCGATCAGGTTGCGCGGATCGATGTCGGTCTGCACGGGCCCTCCTCCTGGTCGCGTTCGTCATCACTACGAAAGAGCACAACGCGGTGGGCGGCCACTCGAAGGCCGGGGTGTCGTGCCCGCTGGTACGCTGGCAACGGCTGCTGACCCCGTGCGGGAGAGTCCTCCGGACATCACCGGAGGCGCCGAAGGAGCAAATCCTCCCCGGAATCTCTCAGGCTCACGTACCGCACGGACGAGGTCACTCTGGAAAGCAGAGCGGGTGTCGCGACGGCCTCCGCTCTCACCGACGGTGCAAGCCGCAAGCCCTCGGGCGGCCCGGTGAAGCTCTCAGGTTGAGATGACAGAGGGGGAGGCCGTCCGGGTACCCGCGCCGTGGTGCCCCTCGAAGGTCGCGCAAGACCAGGAGGCCTCCGCAATGACCGCCCACCGCATTCCGCTCTCCGAGCTCGAGCAGGGCATCCCCTTCGAACAGCGCCACATCGGGCCCGATCAGGAAGCGCGGGCGAAGATGCTCGCCCAGGTCGGGTACGGCTCGCTGGACGAGCTCACCGCCGCCGCGGTGCCGGATGTGATCAAGAACGCCGACGCCCTCGACCTGCCGGGCGCGCGCACCGAGGCGGAGGTGCTCGCCGAGCTGCGGTCGCTCGCCGAGCGCAACCAGGTGCTCGACTCCATGATCGGGCTCGGGTACTACGGCACCTTCACCCCGCCCGTCATCCTGCGCAACGTGCTGGAGAACCCGGCCTGGTACACCGCCTACACGCCCTACCAGCCGGAGATCTCCCAGGGCCGCCTCGAGGCCCTGCTGAACTTCCAGACGATGGTCGCCGACCTCACCGGCCTGCCGACCTCCGGCGCCTCGCTGCTCGACGAGGGCACGGCGGCCGCCGAGGCCGTGGCGCTGTCCCGGCGCATGGGGAAGAACAAGAAGGGCCTCTTCCTCGTCGACGCCGACGCGCTGCCGCAGACCATCGCCGTGATCGAGACCCGCGCCGAGCCGACGGGCGTCGAGGTCGTCGTGGCCGACCTCAGCGACGGCATCCCCGCCGAGGTCGCCGCGCGCGAGATCAACGGCGTGCTCATCCAGTACCCCGGCGCCTCCGGCGCCGTACGCGACATCAAGCCGGTCATCGACCAGGCACACGAGTTGGGCGCGCTGGTCACCGTGGCCGCCGACCTGCTCGCGCTGACGCTGCTGAAGTCGCCCGGCGAACTCGGCGCGGACATCGCGGTCGGCACGACCCAGCGGTTCGGCGTGCCCATGGGCTTCGGCGGGCCGCACGCCGGCTACATGGCGGTGCACGAGAAGTTCGCCCGCAGCCTGCCCGGGCGTCTGGTGGGCGTCTCCGTCGACGCCGACGGGCACAAGGCCTACCGGCTCGCGCTGCAGACGCGTGAGCAGCACATCCGCCGGGAGAAGGCCACCAGCAACATCTGCACCGCCCAGGTGCTGCTCGCCGTGATGGCCGGCATGTACGCCGTCTACCACGGTCCCGAGGGGCTGAAGGGCATCGCCCGGCGCACCCACCGGTACGCCGCGATCCTCGCCGAGGGCCTCCGGGCCGGCGGGGTCGAGGTCGTGCACGGCGCCTACTTCGACACCCTGACCGTCCGCGTCCCGGCGAAGGCCGGCGAGGTCGTCGCCGCCGCGCGGCGAGGCGGGGTCAACCTGCACCTCGTCGACGCCGACCACGTCCTGGTCGCCTGCGACGAGACCACCACGCGGGCGCAGCTGGGCGCCGTATGGGCGGCTTTCGGCGTCGAGGGCGACGTCGGGGCGCTGGACGCGGCGGCCGGGGACGCGCTGCCGGAGGCGCTGCTGCGCACCGACGGCTACCTCAACCACCCCGTCTTCCACCAGTACCGCTCCGAGACCGCCATGCTGCGCTACCTGCGCCGCCTGGCCGACCGTGACTACGCGCTCGACCGCGGCATGATCCCGCTGGGCTCCTGCACGATGAAGCTCAACGCGACCACGGAGATGGAGCCGATCACCTGGCCCGAGTTCGGGCAGCTGCACCCCTTCGTGCCCGTGGAGCAGGCGCAGGGCTACCTCACCCTCATCCACGAGCTGGAGGAACGTCTCGCCGAGGTCACCGGCTACGACAAGGTGTCCCTCCAGCCCAACGCCGGGTCGCAGGGCGAGCTGGCCGGTCTGCTCGCCGTGCGCGGCTACCACCGCGCCAACGGCGACGAGCAGCGCACGGTCTGCCTGATCCCGTCCTCCGCGCACGGCACCAACGCCGCGAGCGCCGCGATGGCCGGCATGAAGGTCGTCGTCGTGAAGACCGCCGAGGACGGCGAGATCGACGTCGCGGACCTGCGGGCCAAGATCGAGCAGTACCGCGACGAACTGGCGGTGCTGATGATCACCTACCCGTCGACGCACGGCGTGTTCGAGGAGCACGTCGCCGACATCTGCGCCCAGGTGCACGAGGCGGGCGGGCAGGTGTACGTCGACGGCGCCAACCTCAACGCCCTGGTCGGCCTCGCCAAGCCGGGCCACTTCGGCGGTGACGTCTCCCACCTGAACCTGCACAAGACGTTCTGCATCCCGCACGGCGGCGGCGGCCCCGGCGTCGGACCGGTCGGGGTGCGCGCGCACCTGGCGCCGTACCTGCCGAACCACCCGCTGCAGCCGGAGGCCGGTCCCGAGACCGGCGTGGGCCCCGTCTCGGCGGCTCCCTGGGGGTCGGCGGGCATCCTGCCCATCTCCTGGACGTACGTCCGCCTGATGGGCGGTGAGGGGCTGAAGCGGGCCACGCAGGTGGCGGTGCTGAGCGCCAACTACGTCGCCAAGCGCCTGGAGCCGCACTACCCGGTGCTGTACACCGGCCCCGGCGGCCTGGTCGCGCACGAGTGCATCATCGACCTGCGGCCGCTGACCAAGGCGACCGGCGTGAGCGTCGACGACGTCGCCAAGCGGCTGATCGACTACGGCTTCCACGCGCCGACCATGTCGTTCCCGGTGGCCGGGACGCTGATGATCGAGCCGACCGAGTCCGAGGACCTGACCGAGCTCGACCGGTTCTGCGACGCGATGATCGCGATCCGCGCGGAGATCGAGAAGGTCGGCTCCGGCGAGTGGCCCGCCGACGACAACCCGCTGCGCAACGCGCCGCACACCGCGGCCGCGCTGACCGGCGAGTGGGAGCACGCCTACACCCGCGAGGAGGCCGTCTTCCCGGCCGGCGGCTCCGCGGCCGACAAGTACTGGCCGCCGGTGCGCCGCATCGACCAGGCCTTCGGCGACCGGAACCTGGTGTGCTCGTGCCCGCCGCCGGACGCCTACGAGGACTGACGGCGGCGTGACCGACCGCGGCCACGGCTGACCGCGGCGACGGACGCACGGTGCGAGGGCCCCGCTTCGGCGGGGCCCTCGCGCGTCACGCCGTCGCCAGCGCGACCTCGGTCGACTTGATCAGGGCCACCACGGGGGTGCCGGTCGCCAGCGCCAGGTCCTGTGCGGCGTCCTCGGTGATCGCGGAGGTCAGCTCGCCGCCCTCGACGGCGACCTCCACCGCGGCCATCGCGCGGCCGGCGGTGATGCCGGTGACCGTGCCGGGGAGCCGGTTGCGGATGGACAGCCCCTCGACCGGGCCGGTGGCGAGGGCGACCTCCGTCGACTTCACCAGCGCGTGGACGGCGGAGCCCGCCTCGAGTCCGAGTTCCTCCACGGCGTCCAGGGTGATCGCCGCGGTGAGGTCCTGTCCCCCGGCGAGGCGGACCTTGACGGTGGCCATCACCTTGCCGCGGGTGACGTCGGTGACGGTGCCGGGGAACTGGTTGCGGATGCTCAGGGTCATGGTCGCCCACCGTAGTGGGCGGGGTGCGTCAGGCCGGGTAGGCGTGCGTCTGCGTCGCCTTGACCGTCGCCCAGACCGGTGCGCCGGGGTGCAGGCCGAGTTCGGCCGCGGCCACCGTGGTGAGGTCGGCGGCCAGCGGGAGCTCGCCGGTGAGGTCCACCCGGATCTGGTCGCCGTGGGTCTCCAGGCCGGCCACCTCGCAGTGCCAGAGGTTGCGGGCGCTGGAGCCGGTGGGGCGGGCCCGGTGCAGGGTGACGGCGCCGGGCGGGAACGCCACGAAGGCCGGGCCGGACAGGACCTCGGTCGTGGTGAGGGACGGTCCGGCGTCCAGGCGGACGGTGTGGCCGTCGGCCTGCCCCCGGTAGAGGTTCAGCCCGACCAGTTGGGCGATGTAGTCCGTGCGGGGGCGACGGGCGATGTCGGACGGGGCGCCCTCCTGCACGACACGGCCGTGCTCGACGACCACCAAGCGGTCGGCCAGCACCATGGCGTCCAGCGGGTCGTGCGTGACCAGGACGGCGACGGCCTCGAAGTCGGCCAGGTGGCGGCGGAGCCGGGCGCGGACCTCCAGGCGGGTGCGGGCGTCGAGCGCGGCCAGGGGCTCGTCCAGCAGGAGCAGCCGGGGCCGGATGGCCAGGGCGCGGGCGAGGGCGACACGCTGGGCCTGGCCGCCGGACAGCCGGCGCGGCTTGACGCCGGCGTGGCCGGCGAGGCCCATGCGGTCCAGCAGCCCGGCGGCCAGGGCGCGGGCCTCCGCCTTCGTCGCGCCCTGGCAGCGGGGGCCGAAGGCCACGTTGTCGAGGGCGGTCAGGTGCGGGAAGAGCAGGTAGTCCTGGAAGACCACGCCGACCGGGCGGGCCTCGGGCGGCGTACGGTCCAGCTCTGCGCCGTCGAGGCGCAGGTGGCCGTCGGTGAGCGGGACGAGACCGGCCAGGGCGCGCAGGGCGGTGGTCTTGCCGGCGCCGTTGGGGCCGAGGAGGGCGACCACGTCGCCGGGGGCGGCGGTGAGGGTGATGTCGAGGCGGAAACCCGCGCGGTCCACGACGAGATGGGCGTCGAGGCCCGCGCCCGGGTCGTCGTCGGCAGGTTGATGCTCAGCCCTGCCCGGCGCGTCGGCCGGGGGCTGGAGCTCGGACTTGCGGGGCGCTTCGGCCGGGGGCCGGTTCCCGGCCGAAGCGGGGGCGTCCGTGGGGGGCTCGGGGGTGCCGGGGGCTGGGGAGGGCGGGTTGGTCATGACGTCGTCATCCAGCGGTCCCTCAGGCCCGCCAGGACCGCGATCGACACCGTCAGCAGCACCAGGCTGAGGGCGATCGCGGCGGCGGGGTCGTTCTGCAGGGCGAGGTAGACCGCGAGCGGCATGGTCTGGGTGCGGCCGGGGAAGTTGCCCGCGAAGGTGATCGTCGCGCCGAACTCGCCCAGGGCCCGTGCCCAGGCCAGTACGGCTCCCGCGGCGATGCCCGGGGCGACCAGCGGCAGTGTCACCCGGCGGAACGCGGTGAAGCGGGACGCGCCCAAGGTGGTGGCCGCCTCCTCGTAGCGCGGGTCGGCGGCGCGCAGGGTGCCCTCCACGCTGATGACGAGGAACGGCATCGCCACGAACGTCTCGGCGAGCACGACCCCGGCGGTCGTGAAGGGCAGGGTGACGCCGAACCAGGCGTCCAGCCACCGGCCGACCACCCCGTTGCGGCCGAGCGCGAGCAGCAGCGCGACACCGCCCACCACGGGCGGCAGGACGAGCGGCAGGGTCACCAGCGCGCGGACCAGGCCGCGTCCGGGGAAGTCGGTGCGGGCCAGCAGCCAGGCCAGCGGCACGCCGATCACCAGGCTCACCGCGGTCGCCGCCGTCGCGCACAGCAGCGACAGCCGCAGGGCCTGCCACACCGCGGCGCTGGTCAGTTGGTCCGGCAGGGTGCTCCACGGCGCCCGCACGAGCAGGGCGACCAGCGGCAGCAGCAGGAACGCCAGGCCCACGAGGGCGGGCAGCAGGAGGGGCAGCGGAACCCCGCGCCCGCTCGCCCGCCCGGTCCGGCGGCTGACGCGGGCGCCGTCGCGCCGCGGCCCGCCCTCGAGGAGGTCGGCCGCGGCGGCGGAGCCGTCGGGCGCGGTCACGGCTCGAGGAACCCGGCCCGGGTCAGCACCTTCTGGCCCGCGGCGGACTCGACCAGCTCGATGAACGCCTTGGCCGCCCGGGCGTTGGGGGCGTTCTTGAGCAGGGCGACCGGATAGTCGTTGACGGCGTCGGCCGACTCGGGGAACTCCACGCCCTCCACCTTGTCACCGGCGGCCTTCACGTCCGTCCGGTACACGACGGCGGCGTCGGCCTCCTTCAGCTCGACCTTCGTCAGGGCGGCCTTGACGTCCTGCTCGTAGGAGACCGGCGTCAGCTCCAGCCCGGCGGCGGACAGCGCCTTCTGGGCCGCGGCTCCGCAGGGCACCGTCCTGTCGCACAGCACGACCTTGAGGCCGGACTTCGTGAGGTCCTTCAGGGAGGAGATCCTGTCGGGGTTGCCCGGCAGGGTGGCGATCTCCAGCCGGTTGCGCACGAAGACAGTGGGCGTGCCGACCGCGTCCTTCCGGTCCGTCACGATCGCCATCGTCTTCGGGCTGGCGGCGGCGAAGACGTCGGCCGGGGCGCCGCCGGTGATGTTCGCGGCGAGGGTGTCGCTGCCGCCGAAGCTGAAGGTCACCTCGGTGCCGGGGTGCTCCTTCTCGAACTCCTTGCCCAGGGCGGTGAAGCTCTCCTGGAGCGAGGCCGCGGCGAAGACGGTGACCGTGCCGGACAGCTTCGGCGACGAGGACGCCGCGGACCCGGAGGCACCGGAGGAGTCCGAGCCCGAGGAGGAGCAGGCGCTCAGGAGCAGCAGGGCAGCGGCTCCCGCGCCGGCCGGCCGCAGGGTGCGGTGGGTCCGGCGGGTCCGGCGCGCGCGGTGGATCGTCACAGTGGCCACTCCTTCTGCCCGGGCATGGGGAGGACCGTCGGCCCCCTTCCCCTGCGCCGATCATACTGACGCATCTGCGAGATGTAAGTCCTCATCGGCATCGCATGAGCGATGGCATGGAGATGTATGGGGGTGCATGTGCGGTCGCGCGGATGAGCTTCACGCGCGGTCGACATGGACGTTTGTCGACTTCACTCGGGCGGTGGCCTCCATGCCGACCTCCAGCCCCAGTTCCTCGACGGCCTCGCGGGTCAGCAGGGAGACCAGCCGGTGCGGGCCGGCCTGGATCTCCACCTGGGCGGCCACGTCGCCGAGTTTGATCGCGGTGACGATGCCGGGGAAGGCGTTGCGGACCGAGGTGTACGGCGTCTCCTCCTCGCCGCCGCTGCCGGACCCGGCGAGTTCGACCGAGAACGCGGCCAGGTCCCGCCCGTCGATGAGCCGTCGTCCGCTGTCGTCGCGGTGGGTCGCCACCCGGCCGGCGTCCGCCCAGCGGCGCGCGGTGTCCGGGCTCACGCCGAGCAGTCGTGCTGCCTGGCCGATCGTGTAGGACTGCATGCGGATCACGATAGGGCGGTTCGCGGGCCGCGCGCGGACGCGGATGCCGGCCGCACGCGGGCGTGAATGCCGGCCGCACGCGGGCGTGAATGCCGGCCGCACGCGGGCGTGGGCGAGGGCAGCGTGCGGGCGCGGGGTTCGGGTGGCCGGCTCGCGCGTGGCCGGCTGCGGTCCGGCGGGTATCGCCGGCCGGACCGAGCTTCTACAGTTCCCTCCGTAAAGTTCGCCAATGAGGCCGAAACTTTCGACCTCATGGAGGGTGTGTGACGCGCATGCGGACCTTCGGCAATCCCGTCATCGGCGGCTTCCACCCCGACCCGAGCGTGTGCCGGGTCGGGGCGGACTACTACCTGGTGTGCTCCAGCTTCGAGTACTTCCCCGGCGTCCCGCTGTTCCACAGCCGCGACCTCGTCCACTGGCGGCAGATCGGCAACGTCCTCGACCGGCCGCGGCAGCTCGCCCTGCCGGACGGGACCCCGCCGTCCGCCGGGATCTACGCCCCGACCCTCCGCCACCACGACGGCCGCTTCTACATGATCACGACCAATGTCGGCAACGGCGGCACCTTCCTGGTCACCGCCGAACGGCCCGAAGGCCCCTGGTCCGACCCGGTGTGGATCGACGTGCCCGGGATCGATCCGGACCTCGCCTGGGACGACGACGGCACGTGCTGGTGCGCCGTCGCCGGAGTGGGCCTGGCGCGCATCGATCCCGGGACCGGGAAGGTGCTGGAGGAGCCGGTGAAGGTGTGGTCCGGCACGGGGATGCAGCACCCGGAGGCGCCGCACCTGTACCGCATCGGCGACTGGTGGTACCTGATGCTCGCCGAGGGCGGCACCGCGCACGGGCACAGCGTCTCCGTCGCCCGCGCCCGCTCCCCGCGCGGCCCCTACGAGCCGGCGCCGGACAACCCGGTCCTGTCGCACCGCGGCACCGATCTGCCGGTCCAGTGCACGGGCCACGCCGATCTGGTCCAGGCGCCCGACGGCAGCTGGTGGATGGTGCTGCTGGGCACGCGTCCGCGCGGGTACTTCCCGTCCTTCCACGTGCTCGGCCGGGAGACGTTCCTGGTTCCCGTGGAGTGGGCCGACGGCTGGCCGCAGGCCGGCCCGGTGCGGGAGCGGCACCCGGCTCCGGCGGCCTGGCACCCCTTCCCGCCCGAACCGGTGCGCGACGACTTCGACGCGGCGGACCTGGCGCCGTACTGGATCTCGCCGCGCAGCCGGCCGGAGGGGGCCTTCTCCCTCGGCGGGCGGCCGTCATGGCTGACCCTGAACGCCACGGGCGGCACCCTCGACCTGCCGGGCCACACCTTCGCCGGCCGCCGGCAGCAGCATCCCGACTGCCGCGTCGCGGCACGGATGGACCCGGGGACGGGCCGCGGCGGGCTCTCGGTCCGCATGGACGAGGCGCACCACTACGACCTCGAGGTCGCCGGCGGACAGGTGAGCGTCGTCGCCCGCATCGGGCCGGTCCGGCAGGAACTCGCGCGCCGTCCGGTGCCGCCGGGCCCGGTCACCCTGGGCCTGGAGTTCCGCGCCACGGTCTCCGGGCACGGCGCGGGGCCCGACACGGTCGTCCTCTCGGCCGAGGGCGGCGAACCCCTCGCCGAGCTGGACGGCCGCTACCTCTCCACCCAGGTGGCCGGCGGCTTCACCGGCCGCGTGATCGGCATGTACGCCACGGAGGGCAGCGTGGCGTTCGACTGGTTCGACTACGTCCCCCTCGCCGGCGGCTGAACCGCACGGCCGGGCGTTTCCGGAAGCCTTCGGAAACTGTCGGCCCCGCCCGTCGGCGCCTCAATGACCCCGCCTTCCGTGCGCGTCGGCCGCAGATTCACCGTGCACAAGGGGTTGCCACCGTTCAGGGGCTGTCTCTAGGGTGCGGCAACAACGCATCTTTCTGGATCATCTTCGAAACTTTCGATCCAGTGGACGGCCGTGGATGCGCCGTCCCGTACCCAAGGAGCGCATGATGGGCGACCGGGCACTGTCCCGCCGCGGCTTCCTCGCGGCCTCCGCCGCGGCCGGTCTCGGCATGACGGCACTGAGTGGTTGCGGCGGAGACTCGGACGGAGGGTCGTCGTCGGGGACGACCACCATCGAGTGGTGGAACATCTCCACCACCCAGCCGACGAAAAGCGTCTGGGCCGGCCTCGCCAAGAAGTTCGAGGCGCAGAACCCCAAGGTCAAGCTGAAGATCGTGCAGCTGGAGAACGACGCCTACAAGTCGAAGATGACGGCGCTGACCGCCTCCGGGAAGCTGCCGGACATCTTCCACACCTGGGGCGGCGGTGTGCTGCAGCAGCAGGTCGACGCCGGGCTCGTCGAGGACCTCACCGACCGGACCAAGCCATGGGTCGACGGGCTGCTGCCGGTCGCGAAGCAGCCGTACCTCCTCGACGACAAGGTGTACGGCATCCCGTTCGACATAGGCATGATCGGCTTCTGGTACAACAAGGCGCTGTTCGAGAAGGCCGGTATCAGCGAACCCCCCACCACCTGGGGCGGGTTCCTCGAGGCCGTGAGCAAGCTCAAGTCGAAGAAGATCACCCCCATCGCGCTCGCCGGCAAGGAGAAGTGGCCCGGCATGTACTACTGGGCGTACCTGGCGATGCGCACCGCCGGCGTCGACGCCCTGAGCAAGGCCGCCGACGACAAGGACTTCACCGGTGCCGGATTCGTCCAGGCGGGACAGCACCTGAAGGACCTCGTCGGACTCCAGCCGTTCCAGAAGGGGTTCCTCGGCGCCGCCTACTCCACGCCCACCGGGCAGGCCGCCACCGTCGGCAACGGCAAGGCCGCCATGGAGCTCATGGGCCAGTGGGCCCCCGTCGTGGAGGCGGACGCGGGCAAGGGCCTCGGCGCGGACCTCGGCTTCTTCCCGTTCCCGGCCGTCGAGGGCGGAAAGGGCGCCATCACCGAGGTGTTCGGCGGAGGCGGCGGGCACGCCCTGCGCAAGGGCGCCCCGCAGGCGGCCGTCGACTTCCTGAAGTTCTTCGCCTCCGAGACCACGGACCTCGAACTGGTCAAGAAGACCCACACCCTTCCGGTGGTGCCCGGAGCCGAGAAGGCGCTCTCCGACCCCAACACCAAGTCCGTACAGGCCCAGTTGAAGGCCGCCACCGGCTTCCAGCTCTACCTCGACCAGGCCTACGCGCCCGCCGTCGGCCAGGAGATCAACGACAGCGTCGCCGCGCTCATCGCCGGTTCCAAGTCGCCCGCGCAGGTCACCCAGGCGATCACCAAGACCGCGAAGGAAGAGCAGTAGCCGGCGATGACCTCCACTTTCCTTCCGGACAAGCGGACGGGGCCCGGGGTCGTCGTCCCGCCCCCGGCCGGAGCCGCGGCCCGGGGGCGGGCCCGGCGGCGGGCGCTGAACTGGTTCACCGCGGTCGGCTTCCAACTGCCCGCGCTGGTGCTGTTCGTCACGCTGGTGCTGCTGCCGATGCTCTTCGCGCTCTACGCCGCCTTCTTCCGGTGGGGCGGCTTCGGCATGCCCTCCGACTACATCGGCGGCGACAACTTCACCCGTCTGTTCGACGACCCCGTCTTCCTGGGCGACCTGTGGCGCTGCCTGGTCCTGGTCGTGCTGTCGCTCGCGATCCAGCTGCCGTTCGCGCTCGCCATGGCGGTGCTGCTCAACCAGCGGCTGCGCGGCCGGGCCGTGTACCGGATGCTGTTCTTCGCCCCGTACGTACTGTCCGAGGCCATCACCGGCGTGCTGTTCAGCATGGTCTTCGCGCCGGGCGACGGGCTCGCCGACCACGTCCTCGGCGCCGTCGGACTGGACGGTCTGGGCGGCGAGTGGTTCGCCGACCCCTCCTACGTCATGGCCACCCTGTTCCTGGTCATGACGTGGAAGTACTTCGGCTTCCACATGATGCTCTACCTGGCCGGACTCCAGTCCATCCCGGCCGAGTTGACCGAGGCGGCGCTGATCGACGGCGCCGGCCCCTGGCAGCGCTTCCGCAACGTCACCCTGCCGCTGCTCGCGCCCACCCTGCGCATCAGCGTCTTCCTCTCCGTGATCGGGGCGATCCAGCTCTTCGACCTGGTCTGGGTGATCACCCAGGGCGGGCCCGACCACCACTCCGAGACGATGGCCGTGACCATGTTCCAGTACGGCTTCAAGCGCTACCAGGTCGGCTACGCCAGCGCGGTCAGCGTGGTCATGTTCGGCATCTGCCTCGCCTTCGCCCTCGCCTACCAGCGGTTCGTGCTCCGCCGCGACCTCGAAGGGGCCACCACGACGATGAGGGGAGCCGGCAAGTGAGCCGCAAGACCGCACGCACCCTGCCCCTGCACCTGATCCTCGTCGCGGTCGGCGCGGTGATGGCCGTACCCCTGGTGTACGCCGCCCTCTCCGGCTTCAAGTCCACCGACGAGCTCTCCCGCAACCCCTTCGGACTGCCCGAACACTGGCTGACCGGCAACTACACCGGCATCCTCCGCTCCGGCGACTTCTGGCGGCTGGTCGGCAACAGCACGCTCATCGCGGTGGGCACGACCGTGCTCGTGGTCGCGGTGTCCGCGCTCGCCGCCTTCTCCTTCGCCCGGTTCGCCTTCCGGGGGCGGGAGTTGCTGTTCACCGTCTTCACGATGGGGCTGATGTTCCCCTTCGCGGTGGCCGCGCTGCCGCTGTTCCTGCTGCTGCGCTCGCTGGACCTGCTCGACAACCCGCTGGGCGTGATCCTGCCGCAGGCCGCGTTCGGGCTGCCGATGACCATCATCATCCTGCGGGCGTTCTTCCGGGAGATCCCCGGTGAGCTGGAGGAGGCGGCCACCCTCGACGGCTGCACCCCCTTCGGGTTCTTCTGGCGGGTGCTGCTGCCGATGGCGCGGCCCGCGCTCGGCACGGTCTCCGTGCTCGCGGTCGTCACCAGCTGGAACAACTTCTTCCTGCCGCTGCTGGTGTTCACCGAGAACACGTGGTGGACGCTGCCCATCGGCGTCCAGCAGTTCCAGGGCGAGTACTCCGCGGAGTACGCCCGGGTCTTCGCCTACCTCGTGCTGGCGATGGTCCCGGCCCTCGCCTTCTACTCGGTCGCCGAGCGTCAGCTCGTCGGCGGCCTCACCGCCGGCGCCACGAAGGGATGACGCGCGCCCGCGGACGTACGGCTCACCCACACCATCCGACCGTGAGGAGTCGCACCATGCGCAAGCACCGCCTGAGACTCGTCGCTGCCGTGGCCGCCGTCCTGGCCGCCGCGGGCGCCGGCACCGCGTCGCCCGCCCAGGCGCACGACAGGCCATCCACCCTCGCCGACCTGGCCGAGCGGCACGGACGCTACTTCGGCAGCGCCACCGACAACCCCGAACTCACCGACACCGCCTACACGGCGGTCCTCGGCAGCGAGTTCGACATGATCACGCCCGGCAACGGCATGAAGTGGTACGCCACCGAACCCGAGCCCGGCGTCTTCGACTGGTCCGCCGGCGACGAGATCGCGGACCTCGCCCGCCGCAACCGCCAGCGGTTGCGGGCCCACACCCTGGTCTGGCACAACCAGCTGCCGAGCTGGCTGACCGACCGCGAGTGGACGGCCGACGAGCTGAGGGCGGTCCTGAAGCGGCACATCCTCACGGAGGTGCGGCACTACCGGGGCAAGGTCTACTCCTGGGACGTCGTGAACGAGGCGTTCAACGAGGACGGCACCTACCGCGAGACCATCTGGTACAAGACCCTCGGCCCCGGCTACATCGCCGACGCGCTGCGCTGGGCCCACCAGGCCGACCCGCACGCCAAGCTCTATCTCAACGACTACAACATCGAGGCCGTCGGCCCGAAGTCCGACGCCTACTACCGGCTGGCCCAGGACCTCAGGGCCCAGGGCGTCCCGCTGCACGGCATCGGACTCCAGGCCCACCTCGCCCTCCAGTACGGCTATCCGGCCACCCTGGAGGACAACCTGCGCCGCTTCTCCCGGCTCGGCCTCGACACCGCGCTCACCGAGGTCGACGTCCGCATGCTGCTGCCGGCGGACGCGGAGAAGCTCGCCGAGCAGGCCCACTGGTACCGGGACCTGACCGCGGCCTGCCTCGCGGTGCGCCGCTGCGTGGGCATCACGGTGTGGGACTGGACCGACAAGTACTCGTGGATCCCGGCGTTCTTCCCCGGAGAGGGCGCCGCGCTGCCGTGGGACGAGGAGTTCCGGCCCAAGCCGGCGTACGCCGCGATGCGGCAGGCGCTCGGCGAAGGGTGACGGCACGGACCCGCGCCGGGGGAGGTGCCTCGCCGCTGCAGGGTGGCGGCGAGGCATTCCGGCGCGCCGCCCGAGGCCGGGCGGGTCGGCGTGGCGGGGGCTGGGCGGCTGGGTGACGTGGCCCGGTTACCGGCAGCTGGCGGGTGAAGCGGTGACCGGGGTCGACGGTGTGCGGGTGCGGTGCGGCGGTGTGCGGTTCAGGCTGCGGGCGGCGCGGGGGCGGTGCTGGAGCGGACGATGAGTTCCGTGCCCAGCTCCACCCGTGATGACTCCGGCCCCTCCGCGTGGGCCAGGCGGAGCACCGTCCGCACGGCGAGCCCGCCCATGCCGGCCAGGGGCCGGCGCACGGTGGTCAGCGGCGGGGCCGACCAGCGGACCTCCGGAAGGTCGTCGAAGCCGACCAGACTCATGTCCTCCGGCACCCGCAGGCCCCGTCGGCGCAGGGCCTCGATCGCGCCGAGCGCCATCTGCTCGCCGGCCGCGAAGACGGCGGTCGGCGGCTCGGGCAGGTCCAGGAGGGCGGTGCACCCGGTGATGCCGGACTCGGGACGGAAGTCGCCGGGGACGACGAGGGTCTCGTCCACCGTGATGCCGGCGCTCTCCAGGGCGGCGCGGTAGCCGTCGAACCGGGCGCGGGAGCACAGCAGCCGGGGCGGGCCGGCGATCAGCCCGATCCTGCGGTGGCCGAGGGCCGGCAGGTGCTCGGTGGCCGCCAGGCCGCCCGCCCGGTCGGCGGCGCCGATGGTGGGGACGTCCAGGCCGGGTGAGCCCGCCGGGTCGACGACCACCAAGGGGACGCCGAGGGCGCGCAGTTACCCGTGCAGGACCGGCTCCAGGGCCGAGGTGACGAGAATGACGCCGTCGCAGGCGCGGGCGCGCAGGTTGCGCATCCACTCGCGGGCGTCGCCGAAGCGTCCGTGGACCGCCGAGACCACGGTGCCGACCCCGGCCGCGTGCGCGGCCTCCTCCACGCCCCTGATGATCTCCACCGCCCACGGGCTGTCGAGGTCGTCGAAGACCAGGTCGAGCAGTGCGGCGCGGGTGCCCGGGGCGGCGCGCCTGCGGTAGCCGTGGCGCAGCAGCAGGTCCTCGACGAGCGCCCGGGTCCTGGGCGAGACGTCGGAGCGGCCGTGGACCACCCGGGAGACGGTCGGCACCGACACCCCGGCCTGCCGGGCGATCTCCGTGATGGTGACCTTGCCGCGGGCCTCGGTCCGTTCCCCGGCGCCGGACTCGTGCGCTGCCATCCCCACCTCCGCCGCTGCCCGCCTCGATACGTCCGGGAGCGGAGGGTGAGCGACGCCGGGCGCGCGTCAGGGCCGGTTCGCGGCGGGCGTCCGCGAGCCGGCCCCTGGGAGCTGCGGGCGGTCGGCGTACCGCCCGTTCGTGAATCAGGCGGCCGTCATCACGCGGTGCGGGGCGATGATCTGACCGTCCGGCAGGAGCTCACCGGTGTCCTCGAAGAGCAGGACGCCGTTGCACAGCAGGCTCCATCCCTGCTCCGGGTGGTGCGCCACGAGTCGGGCGGATTCCCGGTCGGCGGAGTCTGCTGAGGGGCACGGTGGCTGGTGCTGGCACATGGGTGGGATCTTTCGCTCTGTCGTGGTGTTCGAGATGGATGGTGTGTCCGTGTCGCGCCGTGAAGCCTCGTCCATGGCCGCCCCCCGTCGACAAGTCGGTCGGAACCCAGTGTTGCCCCACGGGCGTCGATCCGCAGGGATTTCGCAGCACCGCTTCTCACAGGTTCAGGACGCACCGTCCCCCGCGGGCGGTTCAGCGCGGCCGCACTGTCCCTTCGGGTGGTTTCACATGGCCGGATGGGGCTAGTCCCGACCGGTCGGAGCCGGCTGGGCGCGCGTGCGAGCACCTCGTGGCTCGAACGAGCGGAACGGGTGGCGGGGGTGGGAGTGAGGTGGCGGCGTGCCCCCGCCCCCGGAGTCCGGGAGCGGGGGCACGCGGATGGTCGGGCCGGGTGGGCTCAGGCGGTCTGGCGCAGCAGGGGCGCCGGGGTCACCCGGCGGGTCAGCGTCGGCAGCAGATCGGCGACCCGGTGCGGCTGGTGCGCCGCGATGCCGGGAGGGGCGGGCGCCAGCGGGACCAGGATGTCCGTGGCGGCGGGGTTGCCGGTGGCGCCGTCCGCGGCGCAGTCGCCGTGCAGCCACAGGGTGAGCATGTACAGGCCCGGCACGGACAGCAGGCGGGGCTGGTAGGGCTGGGTCAGCGTCTCGGCCTGCCGCAGCGCCTGTTCGGTGGAGGGGATGTAGGGACCCTCGAAGAAGTGCGAGAAGGCCCAGCCGTCGGCGGTGAGCGTGGTCTCGGCGGCGGCCACCGAGCGCTCGCCGGAGCGGATCAGGAACCGCCATCCGGCGAGCCGGGTGGTGGCGCCCGTGGCGGTGATCGCCTCCAGCACGTGGACGGGAAGCGGGAGCTCGGGAGTGACGGGTCCCTGGTGGCGCAGCAGGGACGGGGTGCGGGCCTCACGGACGGCGGTGGGGGAACCGAGCGCGGTGAGGACGGAGCGAAGTGCGGGCGTGGGAGCCGGGGGGACATGCAGCGGCATGGTGGGTCGCCTCTCATTCGGCAGGCACGGTGACGCGAGGGCGGGGGCGGACGGCGCTGTCTGCTCACGAGGCCAGGGAGGCGGGGGCCGGGGTCTGGTAACGAGGGGTGTGGGTGAGGCCTGCCGTACGTCGCCTCGACGGCGGGTTCCATGACCGCGGGTGCCAACCCTCTGCCTGTTCGCGGAGTTTATACGAGGTATGTTCAGGCGGTGTTTCGGCTAGCCCTTTGTGGTGTACCCGGCAAGGGTGCATTCGGTCGGCGATACGCGGGAATCATCCCGATTCCCGGCCGACTCCGCAGCGGTGACCTCGGAGAATGTCCGGGAGGTGGTCGGCCAATTCTCGTCGGCGTTTTTCACGAGTTCGTGAGCTGTCCGCAACTGCGTTGTGACGCATGCCCGGCGAATGTGCCGCGGGTCACTTCCTCCAGCGTAGCGGGCCACGAGCCCGCGTGGGGGCGTTATCGATCGGCTGGGCTGGGCATTATCCCACGTGACCAGGACGCCGGCGGCCGATCTTCGGCCCGCCCATTCGAGGAGGGACGCTTCGATGGGGGAGAAGGTCGTGGCAGGCGGGTTCGACCTGTCCGATCGGCAGCACTACCGGGACAAGCTCCGGCGGTGCCTGACGGGGCTCGAGCGGTTGCTGGCTCAGGAGCGCTTCGATCGGCCGAAGAACCTCATGGGTCTCGAGATCGAATTGAATCTGGTCGGCGCCGACGGCATGCCCAAAATGCTGAATGCGCAAGTACTCGAGCGCATCGCGAGCCGGGACTTCCAAACAGAACTCGCCATGTTCAACCTGGAAGTCAACATCGCCCCACACCGATTGGGCGGGCGGGTATTCGACCGGCTCGCCGAAGAACTCCGTACGTCACTGGCATATGCCGACAGAAAGGCGGGGGAGGTGGACGCCGGAATCGTGATGATCGGTATTCTGCCGACGCTCGACCGGGACGACCTGGTCTCCTCCAACCTCTCCGCGGTGGACCGCTACACCCTGCTCAACGATCAGATCGTGGCAGCCCGCGGCGAGGACTTCGCGCTCGACATCGACGGCGTGGAACACCTCAGGTGCACGTCGAAGTCCATAGCGCCGGAGGCCGCCTGCACCTCCGTGCAACTGCACCTCCAGGTCACCCCGGGCCGCTTCGCCGACGTGTGGAACGCGGCACAGGCCGTCGCCGCCGCCCAGGTCGCCATCGGCGCCAACTCCCCCTTCCTGTTCGGCCGCGAGCTGTGGCGCGAGTCCAGGCCCCCGCTGTTCCAGCAGTCCACCGACACCCGCCCGCCGGAGCTGCAGGCCCAGGGCGTACGCCCGCGCACCTGGTTCGGCGAGCGCTGGATCGGCTCCGCCCACGACCTCTTCGAGGAGAACCTGCGGTTCTTCCCGGCGCTGCTGCCGATCTGCGACGAGGAGGAGCCGCTGGAGGTCGTCGACGCGGGCGGCGTCCCCAAGCTCGCGGAACTCGTCCTGCACAACGGCACGATCTACCGCTGGAACCGCCCGGTCTACGGCATCGCCGACGGCGTCCCGCACCTGCGCGTGGAGAACCGCGTGCTGCCCGCGGGCCCCACCATCACGGACGTCATCGCCAACGCGGCCTTCTACTACGGCGTCGTCCGCGCCCTCGCCGAGGAGCCGCGTCCGGTGTGGACCCGGCTGCCCTTCGAGGCGGCCGCCGCCAACTTCGACGCCGCCTGCAAGCACGGCATCGACGCCCGCCTGGAATGGCCGCGGCGCGGCCGGTACGCCGGTACCGCCCAGGTCGACGCGGTGACCCTGGTGCGCGACGAGCTGCTGCCGCTCGCCGAGGCGGGCCTGACCGCGTGGGGCGTCGAACCCGCCGACCGCGACCTGTACCTGGGCGTGATCGAGGAGCGGTGCCGCCGGCGGGTCAACGGCGCCTCGTGGCAGGCGGCCACCTTCCACCGGGCCCTGGAGTCGGGGCTGTCGCGGGAGTCCGCGCTGGCGGCCACCACCCGGCGGTACTGCGAGCTGATGCACGTGGGGGACCCGGTGCACACCTGGCCGGTGGGCCTGCCCAAGCCCGTGCCCCTGGGCTGAGGGGCCGGGTCGTTCCCGGCCGGTGCCCTGCCTCTCGCGGCGGTCCCCTCGGCCTCCTCCTCGTCGGCGTCCGCAAACCCACGGCGATCACGAGCGGCGCCGGCGGGGGTCGCGGGCGCCCGCCTCACACTGATCGTGCATGCTGTGACGTCCCATGACGGTGGCGCTCTCCCCGGCGGTGCCGGTGGTGTGGCCATGAGGCGTGAACAGTCAATGGAGGCAGGTGTGCAGGCAGAGGCGGGCGCGGTGGCCGGTTCCTCTCCCGAGGAGCGGCCCTCGCGACGGATCTTCCGTGACGAGACGCTGCTCGTCCTGGGGCTCTCGCTGGGCGCGAGCGGTGTTTCCGCCCTGATCAGCTTTGTCGGATCGGTCACCCGGCCAGGCGGCCTGAAGGACCAGGCGGCCACGCTCAACGCCTCGGCCGCGCCGGGGCGCCCCTGGCTGGATCTGGCCTGGCAGCTGTTCGGGATCGCCACCGCTCTGGTGCCGGTCGCGCTCGTGGCGCACTTCCTGATGCGTGAGGGGCAGAGCCTGCGCACGCTCGGCTTCGACCGCACGCGGCCCTGGCCGGACCTCGGGCGCGGGGCCGCGGTCGCCGCGGTGATCGGCAGTACCGGCATCGCCTTCTACCTGGCCGCGCGCGGGCTGGGCTTCAACCTCACGGTGGTGCCGGAGGCGCTGCCCGACGTGTGGTGGAAGTACCCCGTGCTGGTCCTGTCGGCGGTGCAGAACGCCGTCCTGGAAGAGGTCATCGTCGTCGGCTATCTGCTGCGCCGGCTCGGGCGGCTGGGCTGGACGCCCGGAGCCGCGCTGATGGGCAGTGCCGTGCTGCGCGGCTCCTACCACCTCTACCAGGGCATCGGCGGCTTCGTCGGGAACATGGTGATGGGCGTGGTCTTCGTCCTGCTGTACCGGCGCTGGGGCCGGGTGGGGCCGCTGGTGGTGGCGCACTCCCTGCTCGACATCGGGGCGTTCGTCGGGTACGCGCTGCTGGCGGGAAAGGTGGGCTGGCTGCCTACGGCGTGAGCAGTGTCCCCTCGATGACCGTGACCGCGCGGCCGGTCAGCAGGGTGCGTTCGCCCCGCAGCTCGGTGCGGACGCGGCCGGGCCGGGGGGAGGCCTGCAGGCCGGTCAGGACGGAGCGGCCGAGGCGCTCGGACCAGAACGGGGCGAGGGCCGTGTGGGCGCTGCCGGTGACGGGGTCCTCGTCGATGCCGACGTTCGGGAAGAAGCAGCGCGAGACGAAGTCGTGGCCGGCGGCCGGGTCGGCGGCCGGCGCGGTGGCGATGATGCCGCGCCCGGAGTAGGCGGCCAGGGCCCTGTGGTCCGGGTCGAGGCCGCGGACCGTTCCCTCGTCGGCGAGCTCCAGCAGCAGGTCGCCCACGTTCGGGCCGGTGTCGAAGGCGGCGCGCGGTGCGGCGCCCAGCGCCTCGGCGACGCCGTCCGGGACCTCGACGGGCGTGAGCGGCGCCGTGGGGAAGTCCAGTGTGACCGAGCCGTCCGCACCGGGCGTCGTGACGAGCACGCCGCTGCGCGTGGCGAACCGCGCCGGGCCCTCGTGGGCGCCGGTGGTGCCCAGCACGTGGGCCGTCGCGAGCGTGGCGTGGCCGCACAGGGCGACCTCGGCCGCGGGAGTGAACCAGCGCAGCGCCCAGTCGGCCTCCCCGCCCCCGGGCAACCGGTGCGCGAACGCCGTCTCGGCGTGGTTCACCTCCCGGGCCACCTGCTGCATCCAGTCGTCGTCCGGGAAGGCGTCGGCGTCGAGGAGCAGGACCCCGGCGGGATTGCCGGCGAAGGGACGGTCGGTGAAGGCGTCGACGATTCGTATCCGCATGCCATGACGCTAGGGTGCGCGCCGGCCCCCGGAACACATCCAATTCCGGCTTCCTGGCCCTTGTCGGGGTACGACGCCCGGAGCGGACGGGCCGCAGGCGGTGAGGCCCGGAGCGGACAGCGGCGGGCCCCGGCCCCGACGCCGTACGGGCGTCCGGGCCGGGGCCGGGGCCGGAACCTGCGGAGTGGTCTCCGTCCGGGACGGTCAGTCCGTGCCGGACTCCATGGCGGCGCGGTCCAGCAGTTCCTCGTCCTCCGAGACCTCGCCGCGGGAGGCGATGGCCTCGGCGCCGCCCTCCGGCATGCTGCCGATCAGGCCGGTCGCGGCCGCCTGGGCGGCGCCGACGGCGGGGTGCGCGGTGCCGATCAGACCGATCCCGGCGTACTGCTCCAGCTTGGCGCGGGAGTCGGCGATGTCGAGGTTGCGCATGGTGAGCTGGCCGATCCGGTCGACCGGGCCGAACGCCGAGTCCTCGGTGCGCTCCATGGACAGCTTGTCCGGGTGGTAGCTGAACGCCGGGCCCGAGGTGTCGAGGATCGAGTAGTCCTCACCCCGCCGCAGCCGCAGCGTGACCTCACCGGTGACGGCCGCGCCGACCCAGCGCTGCAGCGACTCGCGCACCATCAGCGCCTGTGGGTCCAGCCAGCGGCCCTCGTACATCAGCCGGCCCAGACGCCGTCCCTCGGTGTGGTACTGGGCGACGGTGTCCTCGTTGTGGATCGCGTTGACCAGGCGCTCGTAGGCCGCGTGCAGCAGCGCCATGCCGGGGGCCTCGTAGATGCCGCGGCTCTTGGCCTCGATGATCCGGTTCTCGATCTGGTCCGACATGCCCAGGCCGTGCCGGCCGCCGATGGCGTTGGCCTCCATCACCAGGTCGGCGGGGGAGGCGAACTCCTTGCCGTTGATCGTCACCGGGCGGCCCTGTTCGAAGCCGATCGTCACGTCCTCGGTGGCGATCTCGACCTCGGGGTCCCAGAACCGCACGCCCATGATCGGCTCGACGGTCTCCACGCTGGTGTCCAGGTGCTCCAGCGTCTTGGCCTCGTGGGTGGCGCCCCAGATGTTGGCGTCGGTGGAGTACGCCTTCTCCGTGCTGTCCCGGTAGGGCAGGCCGTGGGCGATCAGCCACTCGGACATCTCCTTGCGGCCGCCGAGCTCGGTCACGAAGTCCGCGTCCAGCCAGGGCTTGTAGATCCGCAGGTGCGGGTTGGCCAGCAGGCCGTAGCGGTAGAACCGCTCGATGTCGTTGCCCTTGAAGGTCGACCCGTCGCCCCAGATCTGCACGTCGTCCTCGAGCATCGCGCGCACCAGGAGGGTGCCCGTGACGGCGCGGCCGAGCGGCGTGGTGTTGAAGTAGGCGCGCCCGCCCGAACGGATGTGGAACGCCCCGCAGGCGAGTGCGGCCAGGCCCTCCTCGACGAGCGCGGCGCGGCAGTCGACCAGACGCGCGACCTCGGCGCCGTAGGTCTTGGCGCGGCCCGGCACCGAGGCGATGTCGGGCTCGTCGTACTGGCCGATGTCGGCGGTGTAGGTGCACGGGACGGCGCCCTTGTCGCGCATCCACGCGACGGCGACCGAGGTGTCGAGACCGCCGGAGAAGGCGATGCCGACGCGCTCGCCGGCGGGGAGGGAGGTGAGGACCTTGGACATAGGAAGAGTATGCATGAATCCGCATGGCTATGCAAAGCCCTGTGCGGCACATGCCGTGCGAGGCGGTGCGAGGCCGTACGGCGCCGCGCGACGACCGTGCGATGTCGTGCGACGCCACGCGGCGACCGTGTGATGCCGTACGGACGGGCTGCGTGCGCGACGCGGTCGAGCGCCTACCGGGGCGTGGTCGCGATCTGGATCAGGTTGCCGCAGGTGTCGTCGAGGACGGCGGTGGTGACGGGGCCCGCCTCCATGGGCTCCTGGGTGAAGCGGACGCCGAGGCCGCGCAGGCGCCGGTACTCCGCCGTCACGTCCTCGACGGCGAACTGGGCGAGCGGGATGCCGTCCTCGACGAGCGCGTCCCGGTAGGTCCTGGCGGCCGGGTGCTCGGCGGGTTCGAGGAGGAGTTCGGTGCCGTCGGGCTCGTCGGGCGAGACCACGGTCAGCCACCGGTGCTTGCCGCCCAGCGGGACGTCGTGCTTCTTCGTGAAGCCGAGGATCTCGGTGTAGAAGTGCTCGGCCTTGTCCTGGTCGTCGACGAAGACGCTGGTCAGATGGATCCTCATGGGGTGCTCTCCTCCGGTCCGGACGTGTCGGGCGCGAGCCATCGCTCGGTGATCTGCCGCAGTGGGGCCGTGTTCAGGTCGTGGAACTTGCAGCGGCCCTCCCGCCTGGTCTCGACGAGCCCGGCGGCCTCCAGCACGGCGAGGTGCTGGGAGACCGCCTGGCGTGAGATGCCGAGCCGGTGCTTCATGCTCAGCCGGGAGCAGATCTCGAACAGGGTCTGTCCGGACTTCTCCGTGAGCTCGTCGAGGATCGTGCGGCGGGTGGCATCGGCCAGGGCTTTGAACAGGTCGTCGGCCACCACCCGAGAATAGGCAAGTGGTCACTTGCCTATCAAGCACCGACGCGCGCCCGGCGTTCCGGGCCGACGGTGGATAGGCTCCCGGCATGCACCTCCGTGTGGACGTCGTCAGGGAAGCGAGCCAGGAGATCGTCGACGCCTTAGGCCGGCTGTTGCCGCAGTTGTCGTCGACGGCGAAGCCCCTCGACCGGGAAGCGGTCGACCGGATGGTGCGCTGCGACGCCAACACCGTGCTCGTGGCCCGCACCCCCGAGGCGATCGTCGGGACTCTGACGCTGGTGCTGCTGCCCCTGCCTTCCGGACTGCGGGCCCGCATCGAAGACGTGGTCGTCGACGGTGCGGCGCGAGGCCGTGGAGTTGCCGGTCTGCTGACCGAGGAGGCCGTGCGGATCGCCCGGGAGGCGGGCGCGCGGACGGTGGATCTCACCTCCCGGCCGGATCGTGCGGCGGCGAACCGGCTCTACGAGCGCATCGGGTTCCGGAGCAGGCAGTCGACCGTCTTCCGCCTCCCGCTCGACCGGTAACGCGGAAGTCTCAGTCACCCGCATCGTGACGGGCCTTGTCGTGCGCACAGTTCCGATATATCGTTGAGTCATCGCGACAGATCAACGATGGAATGGAGTGAGTGCGATGCACAACCACGGATTCGAGCGTGGACACGGTGGACCCGGCCCCCGCGGACGGGCCGGTTTCGAGGGGCGGCGCGGTGCCTTCGGCCCCTTCGGGCCGGGTGGCGGCCCCGGACCGGGATTCGGTTTCGGTGGTCCGGGTTTCGGTCCGGGATTCGGTCCCGGCCCCAGGGGGCGCGGCGGACCACGCGGAAGGGCGCGGCGCGGCGACGTGCGCGCGTCGATCCTGGCCCTGCTGAAGGACCGTCCGATGCACGGTTACGAGATGATCCAGGAGATCGCCGAGCGCAGCGGCGGGGCGTGGAAGCCCAGCCCCGGCTCGGTGTACCCCACCCTCCAGCTGCTGGAGGACGAGGGGCTGATCGTCAGTGAGAGCGAGGGCGGCAAGAAGCTGTTCTCGCTCACCGGGGCCGGCCGCGAGGCGGCCGACGAGGGGCCCGACGCGCCCTGGGAGGAGGCCTCCCGCGGTATCGACTGGGAGGCGCTCGGCGAGATCCGGCAGGCCGGGTTCGGTCTGATGGAGGCCTTCGGCCAGGTCTGGAAGACCGGTACCAAGGAGCAGCGCGAGAAGGCGCTGACCGTCATCAACGAAGCCCGCAAGAAGCTGTACCTGATCCTCGCCGACGAGGACTGACGGCGGCTCGCCGCCGCGTGCTGGGTGCCCCGCGGATCGCTCCGCGGGGCGCCTTCTCGCGTGTACGGTCCCCGGTCCTCAGGTCAGCAGTCCGTCCAGCCTGCGCAGCGACTCGTTCAGCGCGGTCGTGGCCGAGTCCTTGAGCCTGGCCGCCATCAGCGACACCGCGGCCCCCGTGAACTCCCCGTCGATCCGGACCGTCGTGGCGTCGCCGTCGGGCGTCAGCGTGTAGCGCGTGGCGAGGTTCACGGCCATCGGGCCCTTGCCGCGGATGGCGAGCACCCGGGCCGGCTCCACCTCCTCGACGGTCCACTCCACCTCGGCCGGGAACCCCATGAGCTTCATGTTCTCCTGGAACGTCCCGCCGGCCGCGAGCTCGGCGGGGCCGCCCCCGGGGAAGCTCGTGTGGGTCGCGTTCCACTCGCCGTAGGCGGACCAGTCCGTCAGTCGTGCCCACACCTTCTCCGCGGGGGCCCCGATCCGTGCCTCCGCGCTGACCTCGGCCATGCGACCACCTCTTCGTGTCGGGCTGTGGTGTCGCGGAACGTAGCCGCAGGGGCCGCAACATTCAATACTGATGAACTGTCAGATCCCGGCGTGCGGCGGCCTGATCTCCTCCGTGAGGAGGAGATTTCGGTCCATGGAGTCCACTCCCCGTTGGACGCGGAAATGCTTCCGCCCGGCGATGACCGCAGGGGCCGGGACTGATGGGGTAGGAGACGTGCAACCCCGTATCCCCAGGCAGGCGGCGGACGAGCCGCGCCCAGGCCGTCGTGCCGACGGCGATGCCGGACCCAGTGACGAATTGGCGGCGGTGGTCTCCGGTGCCCGGCGGCGGGCCGTGCGGGACGGGGACCGGCAGATGGACACCGCCCACCTGCTGCACTCGCTCCTCGAACAGGACCCCGAGGCGCGGGGCGTCTTCGGCGACGGGGCCGGGCTCGCGCGGCTGCTCGGTTACCTCGTGCAGCGCAGCATCGGCTACGGCCTGCGCTGGCAGGACTCGGTGGAGGACTCCGGCGCGATGCCTCCGGCGCCGGAGGCGGAGGGGTACTCGCCACTGGCCGCGCGGGCGATGGAGCACGCCCGCGAGCGCGCCGCCGGACCGGCCCGCGGCATCGACCTGCTCGCGGCGATCGTGGCGGAGCCGCAGGCCCGCGCGGTGGAGGTGCTCGGCCACGCCGGGATCGCGATCGAGGCCGTGCTCGCCCGCATCGAGGAGCTGTCGGCGCGGTCGGAGTCGTCCAGTCGCTGAGACAGGTGTCATCGAGGGTGACGCTCATGTCGTCCCCTGTCATCATGTGCCCGTGCATATGTCTGAGAGCAGTCAGGGCAGCCACGGCAGGGGCGTCGGGCTGGGCCTCGCGCTGGGGTCCGCGGTGGCGTTCGGCGGGTCCGGAGTCGCGGCGAAGCCGCTGATCGAGGCGGGGCTGGACCCGCTGCACGTGGTGTGGCTGCGGGTGGCGGGCGCCGCCCTGGTCATGCTGCCGGTCGCGGTACGCCACCGCGCGCTGCCGCGCCGCCGCCCCGCGCTGCTCGCCGGGTTCGGACTGCTGGCCGTGGCCGGGGTCCAGGCCTGCTATTTCGCCGCGATCTCCCGTATCCCGGTCGGGGTCGCGCTGCTCGTCGAGTACCTCGCGCCCGCCCTGGTCCTCGGCTGGGTGCGGTTCGTGCAGCGGCGGGCGGTGACGCGGGCCGCCGCGCTCGGGGTGGTCCTCGCGGTCGGCGGTCTCGCCTGCGTGGTCGAGGTCTGGTCGGGCCTGAGCTTCGACGCCCTCGGCCTCGTCCTCGCGCTCGGCGCCGCCTGCTGCCAGGTCGGCTACTTCGTCCTGTCGGACCAGGGCAGCGACGCCGGCGACGACGCCCCGGACCCGCTCGGCGTCATCGCCTACGGCCTGCTCACCGGCGCCGCCGTCCTCACCGTCGTCGCCCGCCCCTGGGGCATGGACTGGTCGGTGCTGGCCGGCACCGCCGACATGAACGGCACCCCCGTCGCGGCCGGCCTGCTGCTGGCCTGGATCGTGCTCGTCGCCACCGTCCTCGCCTACGTCACCGGGGTGCTGTCGGTGCGCCGGCTCTCGCCGCAGGTCGCGGGGGTCGTGGCGTGCCTGGAGGCGGTCATCGCGACCGTCCTGGCCTGGGTGCTGCTCGGCGAGCACCTCTCCGCGCCGCAGATCGTCGGCGGGGCGGTCGTGCTGGTGGGCGCCTTCATCGCCCAGTCGTCGGCACCCGCCCGGGGATCCGCCGAGCCGGTGGCGAGCGGCGGTCTCGACGTCGATGTGGCGGCCCGCCGCAGCGCCGCCTAGGACACGCCCTATGCTGTCGCTCATGCATGCGAACGCGCTCGTCCTGCCCCCTCCCGCCGCCTGAGGCGGGCCCCAGGTCGGACACGCCCGGCACGGCGCCGGGCCGGTCGCTGCTGCCCGCAGAAGCAGTCCACGGTCCCGTTGACCCGGGACCTCCTCACGTACTTCTGCGGAGAACACTCGTGTCGAACGCTGATCGCGGCCTGCCCGTCGGGCGAGGCCTGCTCTACCTGATCGTCGCCGGTTTCGCCTGGGGCACCGCGGGCGCGGCCGCCTCCCTGGTCTACCGGACCGGTGACATGGGACCCGTCGCCCTCTCCTTCTGGCGGTGCGCGCTGGGGCTCGTCCTGCTGCTGGCCGCCCGCCGGCTGCGCCCGCGCACCCGGCCCGCCGTCCGTGAGCCGTTCGCCCGCAGGGCCGTGCGGGCCGGCCTCACGGGCGTCGGGCTCGCGGTGTTCCAGACCGCCTACTTCGCCGCCGTGGCCGCGACCGGCCTGGCGGTGGCCACCGTCGTCACCCTGGGCGCCGGGCCGGTGTTCATCGCGCTCGGCGCCCGGCTGACCCTGGGCGAGCGGCTCGGGCGGGGCGGCGTGGCGGCCGTCGCGGGCGCGCTGGCCGGGCTCGGCGTGCTCGTCCTCGGCAGCGGTGGCGCGACCGTACGGCCGTGGGGCGTGCTGCTGGCGCTCGCGTCCGCGGCCGGGTACTCCGTGATGACCCTGCTGACCCGCTGGTGGGGCCGCGGCGGCGGGACGGACGCCGCCGAGACGTCCGTGGGGGCGTTCGCGGTCACCAGCCTGTGCCTGCTGCCGTTCGCCCTGGCCGAGGGGCTGCTTCCGCACACCCCCGACCCCGTCCGGCTGGTCTGGCTGCTGGCCTACATCGCGGCCGTCCCCACGGCGCTCGCCTACGCGCTGTACTTCGCCGGCGCCGCCGTCGTCCGTTCGGCCACCGTATCGGTGATCATGCTGCTGGAGCCAGTGAGCGCGGCGGTCCTGGCGATCGCCCTGCTCGGCGAACGGCTCACCGCGGCGACCCTGGTGGGCACGCTGCTCATGCTCGGGTCGGTGACGGGACTGGCCGCGGCGGAGGCGAGGACGCCGGCTCTCGCCTGACGGGCGTGGACGCCGGCCCTCGCTGACCGGCGCGGCTCAGCGGGCCGCCTGCCACGTCCCCCGCCTGCGCAGCTGGTGCTCCCGGGCCGCCGCGTCCCGGGGGCCGCCGCGGGCCGCGAGCCCCGCCACGATCCGGTCCTGCACCTCCCGCGGCCGGTGACCGGCGTACTTGAACTTCGCCCGTACGCCGGTCACCTCCAGCCGCAGGCCCCGGATGCCCGCGAGCATCCTGCCGTACGGCTCCTCGCCCACCGCGGCACGGGCGGAGCCGCCCTCCGGCTGGAAGTGGCCGACCTGACGGTTGAGCAGGCCGGCCTTCTCGGCCGGATCGTCCACGATCCGGGCCGTGCAACGCAGCTGGACGGCGGTGTAGAAGCTGGTCGGGGTGCCGTGCTCGGCGGGGCCGTCCGGCGCCGCCTGCCAGGGACCGGGGACGAACACGTAGTCGTCGACCACGCTCAGCAGCACCTCCGGGTCCGCCTCCAGCGCGGGCCACAGCGGGTTGGGCCGGGCCAGGTGCGTGACGACCTCGCCGTGCTCGCCGTGTCCGGCGTCGTAGACGAAGTGCAGCGGCTGGACGTGGGGCGGCTCGCCGGGCAGGCCGTTGACGGCGAGCTGCCCGAAGTCGTGGACGGCGAGCCACTGCCGCCATTCGGCGTCGTCGTGGGGTGCGTCCCAGGGGTGTACCAGCATCACGGCACCGCCAGGTAGTCCGGGAGGCCGGTGCCGGGCGCCAGCAGGGCGTCGGCGACCGGGGTCTCGTAGCCCTTGCGCAGCGGGACGACGCCGGCCCAGTGGGGGAGGGTCAGGTCCTCCGGCTCGTCGTTCACGCCGCCCGTGCGGAGCTTGGCGGAGACCTCGTCCAGGTCGAGGCGGAGTACGGCGGTGGCGGCCAGCTCCTTCTTGTTCGCGGGCCGGGAGTCGGCCGCCCGGCCCGGTACGACGTGGTCGACGAGCGCGTCCAGGGCGGCCCGCTTCTCCTGCGGGTCCGTCACGTCGTGGGCGACGCCGTGCACCACCACGGAGCGGTAGTTGACCGAGTGGTGGAAGGCGGAGCGGGCCAGGATCAACGCGTCCACGTGCGTGACCGTCAGGCACACCGGCAGCCCCGCGTCCGCCTGTCCCGTCATCCGCAGTGGGCGCGAGCCCGTCGAGCCGTGCACGTAGAGCCGCTCGCCGACCCGGCCGTACAGGGTGGGCAGCACCACGGGCGCGCCGTCGCGCACGAAGCCGAGGTGGCAGACGTAGCCCTCGTCGAGTATCGCGTGCACCAGCTCCCTGTCGTACGACGCGCGCTCCGCGGAGCGGGTGGGGACGGTGCGGTCGGTCGGTGTGTAGGCGTCGGGCGGCGTCGGGTGCTGGGTGCCCTGCATGGCGGTCTCCGTCGGTCCTCGGGTGATCCGGTTGCGGTCGATATTGCACTAGTGCATAATCTGCTTTGTGCTAGGAGAATATCGGATCGAAGGGCGGCGTGCGGCGGACATCGCGGCCAGCGTCGAACGCGCGGTGGGCTCCGGCGCGCTGGAACCGGGTCAACTGCTGCCGCCCATGCGGGAGTTGGCAGTGCGGCTGGGGGTGAACCCGAACACCGTCGCGGCCGCCTACCGCACCCTGCGGGAACGCGGGGTCATCGAGACGTCGGGGCGCCGGGGCAGCCGGGTCCGGTCCAAGCCGGCCACCACCGGACGCGATCACATCCGGGTGGACGTGCCCGAAGGGGTGCGGGACGTGGCGAACGGCAACCCGGATCCGGCGCTGCTGCCGTCCCTGGCGGAGGCGTTCGCGGCCGCGGCGCGGCAGGGCGACCGGGAGCCGGTGTTGTACGGCGACGCCCTGGTGGAGCCGGAGCTGGCACGCCTGGCGCGAGCCGGACTGGACGCCGACGGGGTGCCGGACGGACCCCTCGCCGTCGTCTCCGGCTCGCTCGACGCCGTCGAGCGCGTGCTCGCGGCGCACCTCAAGCCCGGGGACACCGTCGCCGTGGAGGATCCGGGATGGGGCAGCCTCCTCGACCTCGTCCCGGCGCTCGGCCTACGCACGGCGCCCGTCGGCGTCGACGACGAGGGACCGCTGCCGGACGACGTACGGCGGGTCCTGGAGTCGGGGGCGCGCGCCCTGATCGTCACCGACCGCGCGCAGAACCCGACCGGCGCCGCGGTGAGCGCCACCCGCGCGCGTGCCCTGCGCGCGGTGCTGCGGGACCGTCCCGACGTCCTGCTGATCGAGGACGACCACGGCCACGGCATCGTTGACCTGCCCCTGCACCCGCTGGCCGGCGCCACCCGCGCCTGGGCCTTCGTGCGCTCGGTCGCCAAGGCGTACGGCCCCGACCTGCGGCTCGCCGTGCTCACCGGTGACACCGTCACCGTCGACCGGGTCACCGGCCGGCACCGGCTCGGGCCCGGCTGGGTCAGCCGCCTGGTCCAGCGCGCCGTCGTGCGGCTGTGGACCGACGGCTCGCCGGACCGGCACGCCGTCGCCGCGGCGTACCGCGGGCGGCGCGACCTGCTGATCGGCGCCCTCGCGGAGCGCGGCGTGCGGGCCCACGGGCGCAGCGGTCTGAACGTCTGGGTCCCGGTACCGGACGAGACCGGTGCCGTCGCCCGCCTGCTGCACGCCGGCTGGGCGGTGGCCCCGGGAGCCCGCTTCCGGATGGACGCGCCACCCGGCATCCGGATCACCGTCTCGACCCTGGCGGAGGGCGAGACCGCGGACCTGGCGGCCGCGATCGCCGCCGCGGTGCGCCCGGCCGCGGGACGCGGGTACGTGTGAGCGGCCCCGCTCCCGGCGGACGGTCAGGACCTGGCCGCCGGCTCCGCCTGCTCCGCCGGCCGGAGAGCGGACCGGGCCGGCGTCGCGTCGGCCTTGCGGGGCCCCGGTCGCGGCCCGGCCTGGGTCAGCGCCGCCCCGGCCAGGACGATCAGGGCGCCGACCGGGGTCGACCAGCTCAGCGACTCGCCGAGGACCGCCACTCCGGCGGCCGTGGCGATGACCGGGATGAAGTAGGTGACCATCTGGGCCGTCGTCGGCCCGACCTCGGAGACCAGGCCGTACTGGATGAGGACGGCCACGCCCGTGCCGAGCGCCCCGAGGGCGGCGACCGCGAGCAGTGGAACGGGGGAGAGTGCGGCCGGGAACGATGTGAACAGCGGTGTGACGACGGCCAGTTGCAGTGTCGCGAGCAGCAACTGGGCGCCGGTCAGGGACAGGTTGGAGTGACCGGCGCCGGCCAGGGTGCGGCGGACGTAGATCCAGCCGACGGGGTAGCTCAGCGAGGCCAGCAGCGCCATCGCCGTGCCCGTCGCGTCCAGCCCGTGGAAGCCCTGCCAGGCGCCGAGGACCGTCAGGACGCCGAGGAACCCGATGCCCAGTCCGGCGACCCGCAGCCGGGTCGGCCGGTCCTCGGAGAGAGCGACCAGGGACAGGGCCATGCCCCACAGCGGCGAGGTGGCGTTGCAGATGCCGGCCAGCGTCGACGGGATGGTCAGCTCCGAGTACGCGAACAGGGAGAACGGCAGCGCGTTGAGCAGGAACGCGGCCACCGTCAGATGCCCCCAGGTCCGCGCGCCCCGCGGCAGCCGCTCCCGCTTCGCCGCCATCGCCGCCGCCAGCACCGCCGTCCCGAACACCAGCCGCCCGAGCGTCACCTGGAAGGGCGCGTACGCCGCCGTGCCGACCTTGATGAGCAGGAAGCTGAAGCCCCAGATCAGGGAGAGGGCGCCGAAGCGCAGACGCCAGTCGAGGGCGCGGCGGCGGCCGGCCGGCCCGGCGGCGGTGACGGTGCTGACGGTGGTCATGACCGCCACCCTGCCGCCCGCCGACGTATTAGCACAATCGAGATTTCCCGCCAGGTGTCTCGTAGCATCGCTTACATGTTGAACCTGGAGCGCCTGCGCACCCTCGACGCCCTCGCCCGGCACGGCTCGGTCAGCGGCGCGGCCGAGGGGCTGCACGTGACGACGTCGGCCGTCTCGCAGCAGATGGCCAAGCTGGAGCGGGAGGTGGGCCAGCAGCTCCTGGCCAGGAACGGCCGGGGCGTCCGGCTCACGGACGCCGGCCGGCTGCTCGCCGAGCACGCGGCGCGCATCCTGTCGCAGGTCGCGCTCGCCCAGTCCGACCTGGAGGCGCAGCGCGGGCAGGTGGTCGGCGAACTGCGGCTGGCCGCGTTCCCCACCGCCCTGCGGGGGCTGTTCCCGGTCGCGCTCGCCGCGCTGCGGAACGACCACCCGGCGCTGCGGGTGCGCTCGCGGGAACTGGCGCCGGAGGAAGGCGTGCGGGCGGTGCTCCGGGGCGACGCCGACCTCGCCGTCGTCCTCGACTGGTACAACAAGCCGCTGCCCATGCCCGACGGACTCGCCAAGGCCCCGATCCTCGACGACCCCGTGGAGGTCGCCATGACCGAGGACCACCCGCTCGCCGGCCGGGACGAGGTCGACCTGGACGACTTCGCGGACGACGAGTGGGTCGCCTGGCCCGAGGGCGAGTTCTGTCACGAGTGGCTGCTCTACACGCTGCGCACCAAGGGCATCGAACCCCGTATCGCCCACTGCGCCGAGGAACACCACACCCAGCTCGCGCTGGTCGCCGCCGGGCTGGGCGTCTGCGTCGCGCCCCGGCTCGGCCGGGACCCGATGCCGGCCGGTGTGCGCGCCGTGCCCGTGCGGCACCGCGTCCACCGGTACGTCTACGCCGTCTGGCGGGCGGACGCCGACCGCCGCCCGTCGATCCGCGCGGCGGTCCGGGCGCTGCAGGACGCGGCGCCGAAGGCGCGGTGAACCACCAGGGCCCGGGCGGGCGGCGGCCTGAGCTACCGCGACCCCAGCTTGCGGAAGTCCCAGGACACGGTCTTCGCGGGCGTCAGCCGCACCCAGGCGTGCCGGCCGTCGTGCGGCATCTCCTCCATGCCGAAGTTCTTCCGGGCGAACAGCGTCTCCGGCACGTCGAGTTCGGCGCACAGCTCACCCGTGCGCGGGCTCTCGCCCACGAACTCAACGGACCCGGACAGCTCCACGCCCCGCAGCTCGTCGTACTCCTCGCCGGTGTCGACCACGATCGCGACGCGGGGATCGCGGCGCAGATCGCTCCAGCGCTTGCTGCGCACCACCGAGTACAGCCACATCGAGGTGCCGTCCCAGGCGAACCACAGGGTGCTCACGTGCGGAGCGCCGTCCGCCGAGACGGTGGCGACCCGGCAGGTGCGCTGGGTGGTGAGGAACTCGTCCAGCTCGCCGGACGTCATCATGATCTTCCGGCCCCGGCGCTGCGTGACGGTCATGCGGCCACCTCTTCTCTCACGTCGTGCCGGAGGAACCCGCTGATCCTCTGACATCACGTCAGAAAAGGATGAGCCGTCTTCCCTCTGTGCGCAATGCCGACCAGTCTCGCCCGCTCCCAGCCGACGGTGACCAAGGGGACCCGTGCCGTCCTACGAACAGATCGGCGAACTCCTCGATCCGGCGACCACCGTGCTGCTCACCGTGGAGTGCCAGCAGGGCGTCGTCGGCCCCGACAGCGCCCTGCCCGAACTCGCCCGGGAGGCACGCGCCTCCGGCGCCCTCGCCAACGTCGCCCGGCTGGTGGCCGCCGCGCACGCCGCCGGCGTCCAGGTCGTCCACGCGATCGCCGAACGCCGTCCCGACGGCCGGGGCGCGAACCGCAACGCCCGCCTCTTCCGCGCCGCCGAAAAGCTCCCCGTGCAGCAGCTGACCGGCACCACCGCGGTCCGCGTCGCCGCCCCGATCGAGGTCACCGAGGAGGACTTCGTCGTACGGCGGCTGCACGGTCTGTCCCCGATCCAGGGCACCGGCGTCGACGCCCTGCTGCGCAACCTCGGCTGCCGCACCCTGGTCGTCACCGGAGTCTCGGCCAACGTGGCGGTCCCCAACGCCGTCTTCGACGCCGTCAACCTCGGCTACACCGCCGTCGTGCCCCGCGACGCCATCGCGGGGGTGCCCTCCGACTACACCCCCGCGATGATCCGCCACACCCTCGCCCTGGTCGCCACGATCGTCACCACGGACGAGGTGCTGGGCCGCTTCCGCGGGCCCCGGCGCCGCCGCCGGATCACCCCAGCGTGATCGAGTCCCCGCTGACGGTGATCTGCTCGGCGGGCAGCGCCTGGGTCGCCGGCCCCTTCTTCACACTGCCGTCGGCGACGGAGAACTCGCTCTTGTGACACGGGCACACGATGACGCCGTCGGCGATGCTGCTCACCGCGCAGCCCTGGTGCGTGCACTTGGCCGAGAACGCCTTGAAGGTGCCGGCCGCGGGCTGGGTGACCACCACCCCCTGGTCCTTGAAGATCTTCCCGCCGCCCTCGGGGATGTCCGCGGTCTTCGCCAGGACGGTCCCGCCGGAGCCGGACGCGGAGCCCGACGCCGAGCCGCCGCCCGCGTCGCCGCCGGTGGTGCTCGCACCGGCCTGGGTGTCGGACGAGCCCGAGGAGTTCGAGGAACTCGACGCGTCGTCGTCCGACCCGCACGCGGTCAGCGCGACGGCGAGTCCCGCCGCGCCCACCGCCGCCACGACGGTACGCCGGGCGGGTCCCGGAACGGGATGGAGCGGTTCGCTGGTCATGCTGACGTTCCCTTCACGCGACTTCGTGATCCGCACAGGGGTACGGCCCGAGGGCGGGGGTTGTTCACCCGGCGCCGAGATCGGGACCGTCGCCTCGCCGTCGGCCAGTAACCTGGGGCGATGCTCAAGGAAGTCAGCGCGACCCGTTACATCACGCCGTTGCGTGAGGGCGGTTCGCTGCCGGGGCTCGTCGAGGCGGACGACTTCGGGACGTACGTCATGAAGTTCACCGGCGCCGGGCAGGGCCGCAAGACGCTGGTCGCCGAGGTCGTCTGCGGCGAACTCGCCCGCAGGCTGGGCCTGCGCACGCCCCGCCTGGTGACGATCTCCCTCGACCCGGTGCTGGGGCTCGGCGAGCCCGACCAGCAGGTGCAGGACCTGCTGCGCTCCAGCGGCGGCACCAACCTCGGCATGGACTTCCTCTCCGGCGCCCTGGGGTTCGACCCGCTCGCCTTCGCCGTGAGCGCCGAGGAGGCCGGGCGGATCGTCTGGTTCGACGCGCTGGTGAACAACGTCGACCGCTCCTGGCGCAACCCCAACCTGCTGATGTGGCACGGCGAGCTGTGGCTCATCGACCACGGCGCCACCATGATCTGGCACCACAACTGGCCCGCCGCCGACGCCCCCGCGGCCCGCCCCTACGACGCCCGCGACCACGCGCTTGCCCGCTTCCGCCCGGATGTCGCGGGCGCCGCCGCCGACCTGGCCCCCCGCGTCACCGAGGACCTGCTGGCCGAGGTCACCGCGGAGATCCCGGACGCCTGGCTGGCCGACGAGCCCGGCTTCGCCGACCCCGACGAGCTCAGACGGGCCTACGCGCGGCCCCTGCTCGCCCGGGCCGCGGTCGTCCACGAGCGCGTGACCGGCATCGAGGAGGGCAAGTGAGCGAGCGGCACATCCACATGGCCGGTCACGTGACCGAGCGCCACATCACCCGGGCCGGGCAGGGCGGCGACCGTGACGTCTTCGAGTACGCCCTGCTGCGCGTCGTCCCCCGCGTCGAGCGCGGCGAGTGCATCAACGCCGGGGTGCTCGTGTACTGCCGGGCCCGCTCCTACGTCGGCGCCCGCACCCATCTGGACGAAGCGAGGCTGCTCGCGCTCGACCCGGCCGCCGACGTGGCCGGCGTCCGGGCGGCCCTGCGGGCGGTGGAGCGCGTGTGCGGCGGCGGGGACGCGGCGGGGCAGGCCGCGGGCGACGACGCCGGACGGCGCTTCCGCTGGCTGATCGCGCCGCGTTCCACGGTCGTCCAGCCCGGACCGGTGCACACTGGGCTCACCGCCGATCCGGCGGCGGAGGCGGAGCGGTTGCTCGAGCTGCTGGTGAGGTAATGGATCACACCCGCCTCGTGTGGCGTTGACACCGAGTGCCAGGGCTTCTAGCGTCACGTCTGCCGAAGGTACTAAGCGGTCGCTCACCAAGCGGGCGTACTTTCTCAAGGGCGAGGAGAAGCAGCAATGTCCACCACTGAGCAGCGGGTCGCCGTGGTCACCGGCGGAGCGCGCGGCATCGGGGCCGCCACCGCCGTACGACTGGCCGCCGAGGGTCGCGCGGTCGCCGTGATCGACCTCGACGAGGCCGCCTGCAAGGACACCGTGGAGAAGATCACCGCGGCGGGCGGCAGGGCGATCGCCGTCGGCTGCGACGTCTCCGACGAGGCGCAGGTCGAGGCGGCCGTCGCACGCATCGCCGAGGAACTCGGCGCGCCGACGATCCTCGTCAACAACGCCGGTGTGCTGCGCGACAACCTGCTGTTCAAGATGAGCGTCTCGGACTGGGACACCGTCATGAACGTGCACCTGCGCGGCGCCTTCCTGATGTCCCGGGCGTGCCAGAAGCACATGGTCGACGCGCAGTTCGGACGCATCGTCAACCTGTCGTCGTCCTCCGCGCTCGGCAACCGCGGCCAGGTCAACTACTCCGCCGCCAAGGCCGGTCTGCAGGGCTTCACCAAGACCCTGGCCAAGGAGCTCGGCAAGTTCGGCATCACCGCCAACGCGGTCGCCCCCGGCTTCATCGCCACCGAGATGACCAAGGCCACCGCCGACCGCGTCGGCATGGGCTTCGAGGACTTCAAGGCCGCGGCCGCCACGCAGATCCCGGTGGCCCGGGTCGGCGAGCCGGACGACATCGCCAACGCCATCGCCTTCTTCACGGGCGAGGCGGCCGGCTTCGTCTCCGGCCAGGTGCTGTACGTGGCCGGCGGACCGCTCGACTAGGGACGAGGGAACATGACTGCAGAACTCTCCGGCAAGGCCGCCCTCGTCACGGGCGCCAGCCGCGGCATCGGCTACGGCATCGCCGAGGCGCTCGTCGCGCGCGGCGACCGCGTGTGCATCACCGGACGCAACGAGGAGGCCCTGAAGGAGGCCGTCGACAAGCTCGGCGCCGACCGGGTCATCGGCGTCGCGGGCAAGGCGCACGACCTCGACCACCAGGCCGAGGCCGTCGCGCGCGCCATGGAGGCCTTCGGCCGCGTCGACTACCTGGTCAACAACGCCGGCACCAACCCGGTCTTCGGCCCGATCGCCGACCTCGACCTCGGCGTCGCGCGTAAGGTGTTCGAGACCAACGTCATCTCGGCGCTCGGCTTCGCGCAGAAGACCTGGCACGCCTGGCAGAAGGACAACGGCGGCGCCATCGTCAACATCGCCTCCGTCGCCGGTCTCGCGCCCTCGCCGTTCATCGGCGCGTACGGCGTCAGCAAGGCCGCGATGATCAACCTGACGCAGCAGCTGGCGCACGAGTTCGCGCCGAAGGTGCGGGTCAACGCGATCGCCCCGGCCGTCGTGAAGACCAAGTTCGCGGAGGCCCTGTACGAGGGCCGGGAGGCGGAGGCGGCCGCCGCCTACCCGCTCGGCCGGCTCGGCGTGCCCTCCGACATCGGCGGCGCGGCCGCGTTCCTCACCTCGGAGCAGTCCGACTGGATCACCGGTCAGACGCTCGTCGTCGACGGCGGCATCTTCCTGAACGCCGGCGTCGCCTGACGCGAGGCACCCGCGACGGGCGCCGCCGTACGGACGCGTCGCCCGTCGCGGGTGCGCGGCAGGATCACAGATCCCTGACAACGTCGTCAGAAGCGTGCTGATCATGCGGGCCGCGGACGGGCAGGTTCAGCCGGCGTGGGGCTGCGGTATGGTCTGCCAACCCTTGGTACGGCAGATCGAGGAGCGTGCGCGTGTTCAACCGGAACCGATGCCTGCGGAAGGCGGCGGCCATCGCGTCCATGTCGTCCCTGGTGGCCGGGTGTGGCGTCCTCTCGTCGGGCTCCTCCGACGACAAGGGCCCCATCGTCGTCGGGACGACGAGTGCCCCCAGCACCCTGGACCCCGCCGCCTCCTGGGACAGTTCCTGGGAACTGTTCCGCAACATTTACCAAACGCTCCTCAACTACCCCACGGGCGCGACCACCCCGCAGCCCGACGCGGCCGAGCACTGCCGCTTCACGGACCGCTCGAACACGACGTACAGCTGCGAACTGCGTGACGGGCTGAAGTTCTCCGACGGGCACACGCTGGACGCCAAGGCGGTCAAGTACTCGATCGACCGGATCAGGACCATCAAGGTCAACGGCGGTCCCGAGGGCCTGCTGGGCAGCCTCGACCGCGTCCAGGCGCTGGGCGACAGGGAAGTCGTCTTCCACCTCAACAAGCCGGACGCGACCTTCCCGTTCGTGCTCGCCACGCCCGCCATGTCCATCGTCGACCCGGAGGAGTACCCCGCCGACTCCCTGCGCAAGGACGGCAAGGTCTTCGGCTCGGGACCGTACACGCTGCAGTCCTACGAGGACGGCAAGAAGGCCGTACTCGCCAGGAACGGCAGCTACAAGGGCTACGCCGACCGGAAGAACAGCGCGGTGACCATCCGCTACTTCCAGGACTCCGCCGAGATGGTCCGGGAGCTCAGGGCCGGCAAGCTCGACGTCGCCTTCCGCGGCCTCAACGCCGACGACATAGTCAACCTGCAAAGACACAACAACGACGGCGCGCTCCAGCTCATCGACGGCGCGGGCACCGAGATCAACTACCTGGTGTTCAACCCGAAGGACTCCTGGGCCGGCAAGCTCGCCGTCCGCCAGGCCGTCGCCCAGGTCATCGACCGCGGCGCGATCGCCCACAAGGTCTACCGGGACACCGTCGAGCCGCTGTACTCCATGGTCCCCAAGGGCCTGACCGGGCACACCACCGGATTCTTCGACGACTACGGCAGCCCCAGCCCCGCGAAGGCCCGCAAGATCCTCACCGAGGCGGGCATCACCCAGCGCGTCCCGCTCACCCTCTGGTACACCACCGACCGCTACGGCTCCTCCACCAAGCTGGAGTTCGAGGAGATCAAGCGGCAGCTGGACGACTCCGGCCTGTTCACGGTCACCCTCAAGAGCCGGCCCTGGAAGACGTACGTGACCGGCTACCAGAACGGCGAGTACCCGGTGTTCGGGCGCGGCTGGTTCCCCGACTTCCCCGACCCCGACAACTTCATCGCGCCCTTCGTCGGCGCCCAGAACGCGCTCGGCACGCCCTACCCGGCGCCCGAGATCACCGGCAAGCTGCTCCCGCAGTCCCGCAGCGAGAGCAACCGGGCCGAGGTGGTCAAGGAGTTCGAGGAGGCCCAGCAGATCCTGGTGAACGACGCCCGGCTGCTGCCCATCTGGCAGGGCCGCCAGTACGTGGCCGCCAGCGACGACATCTCCGGCGCGGAGCGGGCACTCGACCCGTCGACGATCATGATGATGTGGGCGCTGTACCGCAAGACCAGCTGGTAGCGGCCGGCCTGCGGTCGGCGGGCCGATTGTCAGTGGCCGCCTGTAGGTTCTGAGACCTGGAAACGACCGCACACCGTAAGGAAGTTGACGTGACCGACATCGCCATGCTGCCCGAGTCCTGGCGCGGCGTCCTGGGTGACGAACTGCAGCAGCCCTACTTCAAGGAGCTGACGGAGTTCGTCGAGGAGGAGCGGGCGAAGGGTCCCGTCTACCCTCCGCGGGAGGAGGTCTTCGCCGCCCTCGACGCCACGCCGTACGACGCGGTGAAGGTCCTCGTCCTGGGCCAGGACCCCTACCACGGCGAGGGCCAGGGGCACGGGCTGTGCTTCTCGGTGCGTCCCGGCGTGAAGATCCCGCCGTCGCTGCGCAACATCTACAAGGAGATGCACGAGGAGCTGGGCACGCCGATCCCGGACAACGGCTACCTGATGCCGTGGGCCGAGCAGGGCGTGCTGCTGCTCAACGCGGTGCTCACGGTCCGCGGCGGTGAGGCCAACTCGCACAAGGGCCGGGGCTGGGAGAAGTTCACCGACGCGGTCATCCGCGCGGTGGCCGGCCGGCCCGACCCGGCGGTCTTCGTGCTGTGGGGCAACTACGCGCAGAAGAAGCTCCCGCTGATCGACGAGAGCCGGCACATCGTGGTCAAGGGCGCCCACCCCTCGCCGCTGTCGGCGAAGAAGTTCTTCGGCTCCCGCCCGTTCACGCAGATCAACGAGGCGGTCGCGCGGCAGGGCCACGCCCCGATCGACTGGACGATCCCCGACCTGGGCTGACCGCCGCCGGGCCGGTCCCGGGCGGGACCGGCCCGCACCCGTGGGACGGTGCTGCCCCGTGCCCGGCCGGGCACGGGGCAGGGCGTGCCGCGCCGCCGATTCCGGGGCGATCCGCCGCGCAGGCACTAGGGTCCTCCTGGGCCCTGGCGTCGAGGGACCGGCCACGAGCGCGCGGAGGACACGGTGGCGGAGCGACAGGAGCAGGCGGTGCCGGACGCCGTGATGACGCGGATCGGGCAGGCCGCCATGCTGCACCACGCGGGCGACCGCGAGGAGGCCCGCCACCGTTATCTGCGCCTGTGGGCGGAGATCGGCGAGGACGGCGACCCGCTGCACCGCTGCACGCTCGCGCACTACATGGCCGACGCCCAGGACGACCCCGCGGACGAACTGGCCTGGGACCTGCGGGCGCTGACGGCCGCGGAGGAACTCAACCACGAGCGCCTCGCCGAGCACGCGGACGCGCCCGCGGTGCGGGCCCTCTACCCCTCCCTGCACCTCAACCTCGCGGCCGACTACGTCAGGCTCGGACGCGGCGGGCCGGCCCGCACCCATCTGCGCCTGGCCCGCGGGGCCGCCGAGGCGCTGGCGGACGACGGCTACGCAGAGGGCGTCCGGGCGGCGATCAGGCGGCTGGAACTGCGGCTGGAAGAGGGCGGCGCCGCTCAGTGGCCGTAGGTCCGCTCGCAGATCGCGGTCTGCGGGCTGTCCGCACGCCAGCCGCCGTACCTGCGGCCCAGGGCGCACACGTCCGCGCCCTTCACCGGGGCGGGGACGGGCGCGGCCGGGGGCTCGACGCGGGGACGTGCGGGGTGCGCCGGCCGAGGGTCGGCACGGGGAGCCGGTCGCCGCTGTGACGGCTGCCGGGCCGGCGCCGGGGCCGTCGGCGCCGACCGCTCCGGCGCCGGCCGGGTCCGCTCCGGTGTCCGGGCCGGCCGGGACGGGGAGGTCGTCGTCAGCGCCTCCCGGGCCGGCGCCTGCACGGTCCGCGGTTCCGGGCGGGGCGCCGCGGGCGGTCCGGACGCGGATGGTCCGGACGCGGGCGGGCGCTGGACCGTCACACAGCCGGCGAGAGCCGAGACGGCCACGGTGACCAGGAGCGTTGCGGTGGTCGTCGTTCGATGCACCCGCGCCACGATGTCGAAGTCCGCGCGCCCGCGGACGCCGGACCGGAACAGGATGCCCCGCACGGGTGATCTCCGCCCCCGTACGGAGGGTCCGCACCGGCCGCGGGTGACGTCAGTCGCCGGTCGCGCCGTCGAGGCGCTCGCGGATCAGGTCGGCGTGCCCGTTGTGCCGCGCGTACTCCTCGATCATGTGGGTGTAGATCCAGCGCAGGTTGTACTGCTCGCCGGTGCGCCGGTGCCGGCCCTTGGACACCTCGTCCAGGCCGAAGCCGGCCGCGTGGCGCCGGGCCGCCTCGATCTCGCCCTGCCAGACGGCGTACGCCTCCTGCCAGGTGTCCGCGTCCGTCACGTGGAAGTCGCCGTCCGGGTCGTCGTCGCCGTAGTACAGCGGCCCGGCGACGTCGTCCGGCTCGTCGGCCAGGACCCTGCGGAACCAGGACCGCTCCACCTCGGCCATGTGCCGGACGAGCCCCAGCAGGGACAGCGCGGACGGTTCCACCGCGGCGGTTCTGAGCCGGGCGTCGCTCAGGCCCTCGCACTTCCACGCGAGGGTCTTCCGGTGGTAGTCCAGCCAGCCCTCCAGCATGGTGCGTTCGTCGGCGGTGGTCGCGGGTTCCCTGCGCTCGGTCGTCATGACCGGCATCCTCGCCGAACGCAGCCGACGTCACCAGGAGTTTTCGCCGCCGCGGAGGCGCGTGCGGACTCCGCCGGACCCGCCGGCCCGCGGCCCCCGTATGCTTCCGGGCAGGCACCGTCGGCAACTGCGGGAGGTAGGACCGTGAAGGTCGGCTGCATCGGACTCGGTGACATCGCGCAGAAGGCCTACCTGCCCGTGCTCGGCGTGCTATCCGGCGTGGAACTGCACGTGCAGACCCGTACGACCGCCACGCTCGACCGGGTCGGCGACAGCCTGCACCTGCCGCCCGGGCAGCGCCACCGCGACCTCGACAGCCTGCTCGCCCAGGGCCTCGACGCCGCCTTCGTGCACGCGCCGACCGCCGCCCACCCCGAGATAGTCACCCGGTTGCTGCGGGCCGGCGTAGCGACGTACGTCGACAAGCCGCTCGCCTACGAACTGGCCGAGTCCGAGCGGCTGGTGGAGCTGGCCGAGGAGCGGAACGCCGGCCTCGCCGTCGGCTTCAACCGGCGTCACGCCCCGGCGTACGCGCAGTGCGCCGAGCACCCCCGCGATCTGATCCTCATGCAGAAGAACCGGGTCGGGCTGCCGGAGGAGCCGCGCTCGATGATCCTCGACGACTTCATCCACGTCGTGGACACGCTGCGCTTCCTGGTGCCCGGGCCCGTCGACGACATCGCCGTGCGCGCCCGCGTCGAGGACGGGCTGCTGCACCACGTCGTGCTGACGCTGGCCGGGGACGGCTTCACCGCGCTCGGCGTGATGAACCGGCTCAGCGGCTCGGCCGAGGAGATCCTCGAGGTGTCCGGGCAGGACACCAAGCGGCAGGTGCTCAACCTCGCCGAGGTGATCGACCACAAGGGCCAGCCCACCGTGCGGCGGCGCGGCGACTGGGTGCCGGTGGCCCGGCAGCGCGGCATCGAGCAGGCCGTGCTCGCCTTCCTCGACGCGGTGCGTGCGGGCAAGGTGCTCAGCGCCCGTGATGCGCTGGAGACTCACGCACTGTGCGAGCGGGTGGTACGCGCGGTGCGGGAGCGGAGCGCCTGAGCCGGATCCCGCGCAGGCCCTCGGCGGCGCACCAGGCGGCCAGCACCAGGATCGCGCCGCGCACCGCCCAGTCGCCGTGGCGGGCGTACGGGGTGACGCCGTGCGCCAGCGGCACGTCGTACACGTGTGTGGTGTGGGCGTCGGTGCCCAGCCACGGGCCGATGCGCTGCCCGCTCGGCCCGTAGACGGCGGAGACGCCGGTCAGGGTGGCGTGCACCATCGGGCGGCCGGTCTCCGCGGCGCGCAGCGCGGCCAGCGAGGCGTGCTGCTCGGGGGCCCAGCTGTGCTGGAACGTCGATGTCGCCGACTGGGCGACGAGCACCTCGGCGCCGTCCCGGGCGAGGTGGCGGCTCATGTCGGGGAACGCGGACTCGAAGCAGACCATCGGACCGACGCGCAGCCCGTGTCCGACGTTCATCACGACCTGCTCGGTGCCGCGCCTGCGGTCCTCGCCCGCCGCCTTGCCCACCGAGGTCGCCCAGCCGAGCAGGGAACGGGCGGGGATGTACTCGCCGAAGGGCACCAGCCGCATCTTGTCGTAGCGCCGGCCGGTGAGGCCGTCCGGGCCGACGAGCACCGAGCTCTTGTAGATGCCGGGCTTGTCGGAACGGCGGGCGTCCACGTTGACCAGGATGTCGGCACCGGTCTCGCGGGCCAGCGCGGTGATCCTGCGCGTCAGGTCGGGCCGGGCGGCGAGGTCGTAACCGACGCTGCTCTCGCCCCACACGATCAGGTCGACGTCCTGTCCGGCGAGCCGGCGGGTGAGCTGTTCCTCGCGGGCGAAGCGCCGGTCGGCGCCGTCGACGACGCCGGGCTGGACGACGGCGATCCGGACCCGGCCGTCGGTGTGGGGGCGCGGCGACCACACCCAGGCCGCGGAGGCCGCCACCGCGGTCGCGAGGAGCCCGGCCACCGCGGGCACCCGCGACGCGCGGACCGACACGAGCACGGCGACCGCGACGTTCACGGCCACCACCAGGTAGCTGAGCAGCCACACCCCGCCGACCGACGCCAGCCGCAGCGCCGGCGCCACCTGCCACTGACTCGAACCGAGCATGCCCCACGGCCCGCCCAGTCCCTGCCAGGAGCGGACCAGCTCGACCATCAGCCAGCCCGCCGGCAGCACCAGCAGGGCGGCCGACGCCCGGGCCGGACCGGGCGCCCCGCCCAGGAGCCGGTGCACCAGCCAGCCCCAGGGCGCCCACAGGGCCCCCAGCAGCAGGGCGATCAGGAAGATGAAGACGTGCAGGCTCGGCAGCAGCCAGTGGTGCACGGCCACCAGGAAGCCGAACCCGCCCCACCAGCCGTCCCAGGCCGCGCGCCGCCCGGTCGGGGCGGACCGGACGAGCACGATCCACGGGACCAGGGCCACGTAGGCGAACCACCACAGCGAGGGGGCGGGGAACGCGAACAGCGGCAGGGCGCCGGCCAGCGCGGCGATCACCGAACGGCGCCACGGGGAGGTCCGCCAGGGAGAGGTCTGCCATCGACCGAAGATCTTCATATGGCGCCTCTCTACCCAGTGGTGACTCCAGTGTGCGGGCATCCGGTGATCTGTGACAGGGGACATCCGGCTCAGTCGGCGGTCCCGGGAGCGGCGGGCCGTGCGGGCAGGCGGCGCCACTTCTCCCGCACGACCACCTCGGTCAGCCGCCAGCCGTCGGAGGTGCGCAGCAGCGCGAAGTCGTACCGGCCGCCGCACACCAGGTCGGGCGCGGAGGAACCCTCGCCGTCCGCCGTGAACCGCATCGGGTTGACGTAGTCGGCCCGCACCCGGGCCGTGTCGCCGGCGTCCTGCTCCAGGACCCCGAAGCGCACCCGGCGGTTGACGATCAGATGCTGCCGCATCGGGAAGAGCCGCATGCTCTCCGCGAGCCATTCGGCGACCTTCCCCGCGTCCCCCTCCACACCGCCGGCCGAGCGGTAGTCCGCCCGCCCGCCGGGCGCGAACAGCTTCCGGTACGCCGCCCAGTCACCGTCGTCCACGGCCCCCGCGTAGTCGGTGACCAGCTCGTCCACGGCCACCCGGTCCAGTACGGCTGCGAGTTCCACACGCTGCGTCATCGCCTCAGTGTTGAGCACACCGGGCGCCGGGCCAAGCGGGACGGCGACATTCGGCGACGGGACGACGTCATCCCGGTCCCGGCGCGGTGTACTGACCGCCGCCGCTCGCGTGCCGCGTGGGCGGTGTGGCCAGGAGCCGTTCGAAGGCGGTGGGCCGGGGGCGGGCGGTCAGGAACTCCTTGATGCGCGCGGCGCATTCGCCGGGCGTGAGGCGGCTTGTGTCGCGCTCCACGTCGTGGACGCCGTGCGCGTGGACCTGCTGCGACCGGCGGGCGGCGAGGCCGGGCGGCCGGTCGCCGCGGGCGCGCTCGCGGCGCTCCAACTCCTCGGCGGGACAGTGCATCTTGACCAGAATCACGTCCTGCGGCACCAGGACCGCCAGACAGTCCCGCAGCCGCCACTCGGCGCCCAGCACATGGTCCATGACGACGTTGTCGCCGGCGGCGGCCGTCCCGGCGACGTCTCAGGCCGCTTCGATGACGTCGGCCCGGATGGCGGCCGCCCACTCGACGACCAGCAACTCGTACTCCGCGCGCTCCTGGGCCGACAGGGAGCCGCCCGCGCGCATCCACAGGGCACGGATCTGCTCGTTCACCTCGGCAGCAGGCCGCACGGAACCAGGGGCCACGGAATCGGGGGACATGTGCCCCAGCCTAGGGGCAAGAACTGACACTGCGCTACCGGGCGGCTACGCATCCCGTATGTATTGCGTCACGAATTCCCGCTCGGTCGCTCGGATCCGGCCGATCCGGAAGTGGCTGGTTCATGACGCACCCGAGGGTGACGTTGCTGGTCAGAGGCCCGTGGGCGGCGAGGGCAGGGGCGTGGCGCGGTGGGTGGCACGGGGTGGCGTACACCCGTGGCGAGGTGGTGCGCGGCACGGCGCACGGACGGTGGGACGCGCCGTTCTCCGTCAGCCGGCCGACTCCGCGGCGTGCGGGCTCAGCACGCCCGCCGCCACCAGCGCGATGATGACGATGCCGAGTGCGACGCGGTACCAGACGAACGGCATGAAGCTCTTGGTCGAGATGAACTTCATGAACCAGGCGATGACGGCGTACCCGGAGGCGAAGGCGATCACCGTGGCGAAGATGGTCGGGCCCCAGGAGACGTGGTCGCTCTCCATCGCGTCCTTGAGCTCGAAGAGACCGGAGGCGAGCACCGCCGGAATGGCGAGCAGGAAGGAGTACCGGGCCGCCGCCTCCCGCCGGTAGCCCATGAACAGGCCGCCGCTGATGGTGGCGCCGGAGCGGGAGACGCCCGGGATCAGCGCCATCGACTGGCATATGCCGAAGATCAGGCCGTCCTTCACCCGCAGGTCGTCGAGCGTCTTGCGCTGCTTGGGCGCGCGGTGCCGTCCGCCGCTCTCGTCGCGCGCCGCCATCCGGTCGGCGACGCCGATCACCACGCCGACGACGATCAGCATCGTGGCGGTGATCCGCAGGTCGCGGAAGGGTCCCTCGATCTGGTCCTTGAACAGCAGGCCGAGCACGCCGATCGGGATCGAGCCGACGATCACCAGCCAGCCCATCTGCGCGTCGTGGTCCTCGCGCATCGCCTTGTCGGTGAGCGAGCGCGCCCAGGCCCAGATGATCCGCCCGATGTCCTTGCGGAAGTAGATGAGCACGGCGGCCTCCGTGCCGATCTGGGTGATCGCGGTGAAGGCGGCGCCCGGGTCCTTCCAGCCGGAGAAGGCGGCGGTCAGCCGCAGGTGCGCGCTGGAGGAGACGGGAAGGAACTCGGTCAGCCCCTGGACGAGTCCGAGGATGAGGGATTCAAACCAAGACATGGAGGAAGCGGGTCCAAGTGCTGATCGCGGCCAGGGAATTCGGGCAGGTTTCGGACACACCGCGCCCCGGGCGCGGTGATCACGTGTGTCCAGGGCAGCCTAGCGTCCCGGAATGACAGCCCTCGCACAGGGGCTCGAAGGGACGGGTGTGCGGGGGAGCGGACAGGGGTTCGGGGGCGGGTGCGGGGCGGCGGGGACCTCGCGCGGGGGCCGGTGCCGGCCCGGCTCCTGGGGTGTTGACCTGCGGCGGGGACGGCGCTTACGTTGCAGCGGAGAGGAAAGCGCTTGCTGAAGCTCCTCGCCGGTTCGCCGTTCCCGAGGAGTGCTGATCACGCCCATGCCCACCGTGACCGGCCCGCGCGTCGTCCACACCCACGGCGACCGGATCACCGTCGCCGCACCGGCCACCGGCGTCGAGCTGCTGAGCTACGTCTACGCCCCGGAGGCCGCCTGGGAAGCGCCCAAGCCGTACATCCACCCGCTGCGGACCCTGGCGGGCGACGTGGTCACCGGCTACCGGCCGAGCGACCACCGCTGGCACAAGGGCCTGCAGCTGACGGCGTCGCACCTGTCGGGCGCCAACCTGTGGGGCGGCAACTCCTATGTCCACGGCGAGGGGTACCTCGAACTCCCCGAGCGCGTCGGCTCCATGGCGCACGTCGCCTTCGACGAGGTCGCCGCGCGCGACGACCGGGCGGTGATCGCCGAGCGGCTGACCTGGCACCCGCACGGCGGTGACCTGTGGGCGGACGAGGAGCGCCGGATCGAGGTGCACGACGTCGAACCGGAGTCGGGCTCCTGGGCCCTGACCTGGACGAGCGTCATCACCAACCGGCGCCGCGAGCCGCTGCGGTTCGGCAGCCCGACCACGGCGGGGCGTGAACTGGCCGGTTACACGGGCCTGTTCTGGCGCGGACCGCGCGCCTTCCGCGGCGGGCGGATCATCGGTCCCGACGCCGAGGGGCCCGGACTCATGGGCGAGCAGGCGCCCTGGCTCGCCTTCTCCGGCGAGCACGACGGCGCCGACGGCCACGCGACCCTGGTCTTCGCGCACGCTCCCGGCAACGACCACCTCGGCGCCCGCGGCGCCCACCCCGCCCACTGGTTCGTGCGCAACGAGCCGTTCGCCGCCGTCGCCCCGTCGTGGGCCTTCTACGACGAACTGGAACTCCCGCCCGGCGAGTCCCTCACGCGCCGCTACCGGATCGTGGTGGCGGACGGTGTGTGGGGGCGGGCGGAGATCGCCGAGTACCTGGCGGCGCACCCCTGGTGACCGCGCGGGCCTGACGCCGCTCAGGCCGCGGATGGGCCCGTCACCGTCCAGCCGGGCGCCTGCGGGTGGGCGGTGAGGTCCTCGTGGCGGGCCGGCTCGCCGCAGGACCGGCAGGTGACGACCGGGACCAGTTCGTCGCCGCAGACGTGCTCCAGCACCATGGGGCGGTCGCCGTCCCCGCGGAGGTGGCGGTCGCCCCACGCCATGAGGGTCATCAGCACCGGCTCCAGGTCGATCCCCGCCTGGGTGGGCACGTACTCGAAGCGCTGCGGCCGTTCGCTGTAGACGCGCTTGGTGAGGATCCCGGCGTCGACGAGCCGGCGCAGCCGGGTGGCCAGCACGTCGCGCGGGGCGCCGATGTTCCGCACCAGCTGGTCGAACCGGCCGTTGCCCAGGCAGACCTCCCGCAGGACCAGCAGGGAGTACTTCTCGCCGACGAGCGCCAGGGCGTCGGCGATGGAGCAGGGGCGCGGATCTTTGGTGGCGGCCATGGCCTCCAGTCTAAGTGCGGCCAGACGAGGGTCCGGATTTCAAACTTATAGGGTTTGTTTTTCCAACTCTACTGTTTATGGTGAGTCCAGATTTCCTACTCACAGGTAACCGAACAGGGAGCCGGACAGGTGACCACCCAGGTGACCGCTCCGAACGGAGGCCCGCAGCATGCGTGACGCAGTCATCGTCGAAGCCGTACGCACCCCCATCGGCAAGGGCAAGCCCAACGGCGCCCTCGCGCACGTCCACCCCGTGGAGCTCCTCGCCCACACCCTGCGCACCCTCGTCGAACGCTCGGGCGTCGACCCGGCGCTGATCGACGACGTGATCGGCGGCGCCGTCGACCAGGTCGGCGAACAGGCCATGAACACCACCCGCTACGCCGCCCTGTCGGCGGGCCTGCCGGAGTCGGTCCCGGCGACCACGGTGGACCGCCAGTGCGGCTCCTCCCAGCAGGCCGTGCACTTCGCCGCCCAGGGCGTGATCTCCGGCGCGTACGACATCGCCGTCGCCTGCGGCGTCGAGTCGATGAGCCGCGTGCCGATGTGGTCCAACGTGCCGCCCGGCAAGGACCCCTTCGGGCCGGGCGTCGCCGGGCGCTACCCGGAGGGGCTGGTCCCGCAGGGCATCAGCGCCGAGCTCATCGCCGCCAAGTGGTCGATCACGCGCGAGCAGATGGACGCCTTCGCGGTGTCCTCGCACCGCAAGGCCGCCGCGGCGTGGGCCGCGGGCCTCTTCGACGCCGAGGTGGCACCGCTGGACGGCGTCGCCCGCGACGAGTGCGTACGCCCGGACAGCACCCCGGAGATCCTCGCCGGTCTCAAGCCCGCCTACTACGACCCGGCCTTCGCCGAGCGCTTCCCGCAGATCGAGTGGAACGTCACCGCGGGCAACGCCAGCCCGGTCAACGACGGCGCCTCCGCGGTGCTCGTCACCTCCGGCGAGACCGCCGCCCGCCTCGGCCTGCGCCCGCTCGCCCGCCTGCACAGCTTCGCCGTCACCGGCTCCGACCCACTGCTGATGCTGACCGGTGTCGTGCCCGCCACGGAGAAGGTGCTGCGCAGGGCCGGCCTGACCCTCGACGACATCGACCTGTTCGAGGTCAACGAGGCGTTCTCCAGCGTCGTCCTGGCCTGGCAGCAGGAGACCGGCGGCGACCTCGGCAAGGTCAACGTGCATGGCGGCGCCATCGCCCTCGGACACCCGCTCGGCGCCAGCGGCACCCGGCTGACGACCACTCTCGTGCACGCGATGCGCGAACGCGGCGCCCGCTACGGCCTGCAGACCATGTGCGAGGCGGGCGGCCTCGCCAACGCGATGATCCTGGAAGCTGCCTGACCGCTCCGCCGGGCGCGCGGCGTCGCGCGGTCAGCCGGCCGCGGCGCGGTCGTGGCGGGTCGCGCGGTTCCCCGCGCCCCTTGGGACGCTGCCCGGCCGCAGCGGATTCCGCACGGCCCCGCCGCAGCGGACTCCGCTCGGCCCCGCCGCAGCGGACTCCGCTCGGCCTGCCGCAGCCGTTCAGCGGCCCCGCAGGTGGTGCCGCTTGCGCCACGCCACCGTCGCGCCCAGCAGGGCGGGCGCGGCGATGCACGCCATGGCGATCAGGAAGGCGGGGGACGTCGGCGCCGAGGCGCGGGCGCCGGCGACGGCGTAGGCGGCGGTGTTCGGGACCGAGCCGAGCGCCGTCGCGAGGAGGAAGGAGAACCAGCCCATGCGGGAGACCGCGGCGCAGTAGTTCGCGGCCCAGAACGGCACGCCCGGGAACAGCCGCGCCGCCATCATCGAGCGGAAGCCGTGCCGGCTCAGCTGCCCGTCCGCCGCCAGCAGCAGCCGGCCGCGCAGCAACGGGCGCAGCGCGTCCTGCCCGAGCACCCGGCCGAGGCCGAAGGCCATTCCGGCGCCCAGCACGGTGCCCGTGAGCGCCGTGCCGAGGCCCAGTCCGGAGCCGAAGAGCGCGCCCGCGGCGAGGTTCAGCAGCGGACGCGGCACGAACGCGACGGTGCACAGCCCGTACGCCACCGCGAACACCACGGCCGCCGCGGCCCCGCCGAGCTGCGGCGGCCAGCCGTGCGTCAGCACTCTCTGCGGCTCGAACAGCAGCACGCAGGACGCGGCCGCCGCGAGCAGGACGACCAGCAGGGACAGCCGCGACCACGGCGACAGCAGCACGCGCGTGCGGCGCGTCGCCGGTCCCGGTAGCGCGGGGAGGGCGACGGGGACGGCGAGTTCCGCGGTGGCGGCCCGGGGAGAGGCCGTGGCCGTGCCCCCAGAGCGGGTGGTGGCATCGAGCATCCGGTGACAGTAACCGACACCCGCGTGTGATCGCCGTATGGTCCGTCTCATGTGCGGCCGGCGCGGTGCCTTCCGCCGCGGGAAAACCGTTCGACGCCGGGCGGCGCGTCGGCGATGATCGGCCTCATGTTCCGGCACGCCTTCACCCTCGCAGCATCCGCAGCCGCGGATGCGCCGAAGGCTGCCGTCGTCCTCCCGCCTGCCGCCCTCGACGGCGCACGAAGCTGACCCTCCCCGGATCGTCCGGCGGACCCCGCAGGGGGAGGGTCGGCAGGTTCTCGGGGTCCCCGTCCCGGCCGGCGTCCGAACCGGCCGGGGCCATCGCTCAGCAGCACTGAGAGGCTTCGAGGTACCGCCATGCCCAAGACGGCGTACGTGCGCACCAAACCGCACCTGAACATCGGCACGATGGGCCACGTCGACCACGGCAAGACCACCCTGACCGCCGCCATCACCAAGGTGCTGGCCGAGCGCGGCACCGGCACGTTCGTGCCGTTCGACCGCATCGACCGCGCCCCGGAGGAGGCCGCCCGCGGCATCACCATCAACATCGCGCACGTCGAGTACGAGACCGACACCCGGCACTACGCGCACGTGGACATGCCGGGCCACGCCGACTACGTCAAGAACATGGTCACCGGCGCCGCGCAGCTCGACGGGGCGATCCTGGTCGTCTCCGCGCTCGACGGGATCATGCCGCAGACCGCCGAACACGTCCTGCTCGCCCGGCAGGTGGGCGTGAACCACATCGTCGTCGCGCTGAACAAGGCCGACGCGGGCGACGAGGAACTCACCGACCTGGTCGAGCTGGAGGTCCGCGACCTGCTCACCGAGCACGGCTACGGCGGCGACGCGGTACCGGTCGTACGGGTGTCCGGGCTGAAGGCCCTGGAGGGGGACCCGAAGTGGACGGCGGCCGTCGAGGCGCTGCTCGACGCCGTGGACACGTACGTGCCGATGCCCGAGCGGTACCTGGACGCACCGTTCCTGCTGCCCGTCGAGAACGTGCTCACCATCACCGGCCGGGGCACCGTGGTGACCGGCGCGGTGGAGCGCGGCACCGTGCGCGTCGGCGACCGGGTCGACGTGCTCGGCGCCGGGCTGGAGACGGTCGTCACCGGCCTGGAGACCTTCGGCAAGCCCATGCGGGAGGCGCAGGCGGGGGACAGCGTGGCGCTGCTGCTGCGCGGGGTGCCGCGCGACGCGGTGCGGCGCGGGCACGTGGTGGCCGCGCCGGGCAGCGTGCTTCCCCGACGGCGCTTCACGGCGCAGGTGTACGTGCTGTCGGCGCGCGAGGGCGGTCGCGGCACACCGGTGTCGACGGGGTACCGCCCGCAGTTCTACATCCGGACGGCGGACGTGGTCGGTGACGTCGACCTCGGCGGGGCGGCGCTCGCACGGCCCGGGGAGACGGTCACCATGACCGTCGAACTGGGGCGCGCGGTTCCCCTGGAGCCGGGGCTCGGATTCGCCGTCCGCGAGGGCGGACGGACCGTGGGGGCGGGCACCGTGACAGCCGTCGGCTGACGGCGGCCGGTCCGCGCGGGGGACCGCGGGCCGGTGCGCCGGCCGCGCGGCTCCCCGCGTCCCCCGCCGCCGTCGCCCGCCCGCACAATGGACGGGTGAGCGAACCCATACCCGTGACCCGGACCACCGACCACGGCACCGCCAAGCTGATGCCCGACGTCGACCGGAGGCGGGCCTGGCTGCTGACGGTCGACGGGGCGCCGCAGTCGTACGTCGACCTGGACGAGCCGGAGCACCTGGAGTTCGAGTACGCCCGGCGGCTCGGGCACGTCCTCGACACCGTCGCCGAGCCGGGCCGCCCGCTGGACGTGGTCCACCTCGGCGGCGGAGCGCTCACCCTGCCCCGCTACGTGGCCGCGACCCGGCCCGGCTCCCGGCAGGACGTCGTCGAGGCGGACCGCGGTCTGCTGGAACTGGTCGCCGAGCACCTGCCGCTGCCCGAGGGCGCGGGCGTCGCGCTGCACGCCGCCGACGCCCGCGCCTGGCTGGAGGACGCCCCCGACGACTGTGCCGACGTGCTGGTCGCCGACGTCTTCGGCGGCTCCCGGATCCCGGCCCACCTCACCACCGTCGACTACATCCGGCAGGCCGCACGGGTGCTGCGCGCGGACGGGGTGTACCTCGCCAACCTCGCCGACTCCGCGCCCTTCGCCTTCCTGCGCTCCCAACTCGCCACCTGCGCAACCGAGTTCGAAGAGCTGGTGCTGATCGCCGAACCTGCCGTGCTGCGCGGCCGCCGCTTCGGCAACGCGGTGGTCGCCGCCGCGCACCGCCCGCTCGACACGGCCGCCCTGATCCGGCTCACGGCCGCCGACGCCTTCCCCGCCCGCGTCGAACACGGCCCCGGGGTGCGGGACTTCACCGGCGACGCGCGGCCGGTGCGGGACGCGGACGCCGTACCGTCGCCCGAGCCCCCCGACGGCGCGTTCGGCATCGGCTGACCTGTCGTCACCCCTCCCGTCAGGCCGTCACCCCTCTGTCAGGCCGTCACCCCTCCCGTCAGGCCGTCACCCCTCCGTCGGGTCGTCACCCTTCCGTCGGGTCGCCGTGCAGGCGCACGGTGCTGAGGATCTTCCTGACCGTCTCGTCGGGCACCTCGTCCTTGACGCCCTTGGCCCCGTAGAAGGTCCAGGACACGAAGTCGCCCGCCGAGTTCTTGAAGGCGAACGTGGTCGCCTTGCCGTCGGAGTCGCACTTGCCCTTCTTCGCGACGCCCGTGGAATAGGTCGTGGCGACGCTGCCCTTGACGCCCGACGCCGTCGTGTAGTCCTCGGGCTTGCCGATGGTGAGGAGCTTCTTGGCGGCGTCCGACTGGTCGGTGTAGCCGCCGAACACCCACCAGGCCGAGTCGTTGCGCGCGACGTCGGAGGTGTTCTTGGCGCCGTCCTGGCCCTTCGTGCCGGCCGCCGCCAGCGCCGTGTCGTCGGTGCGCCCGTCCTTGTCGGCGTCGGACGAGCACCACTTCTCCTTGAGATGGGCGGGCGCCGACATGCCGATGAGGACGGAGCCGTCGCCCTTCTTCTCGTCCTCGAACCCGATGAAGGTGCCGGGCGACTCGACCGACCAGTCGGCCGGCACGTCGAAGGCGGTGCCCCACTTGGGGTTCACCACGACCTTCCAGCCGGGAATCGTCGCCTTCTCGGTCTCGCCGCCGCGCGGGTTGTCGTCGGAGCCCGTCGCGGACTCGCTCGGGGCGGTGGTGGGCGACTGACTCGTCGTCCGCTTGTCCTTGCCGCCGTCCGCCGTGTCGTCCTCGTTCCCGCCGAGGACCAGGAAACCGGTGACGCCGGCCGTCACGACCACCGCCGTGGCCGCCAGGATCGCGACCAGTTTCGTCCGGCCGCCTCCGCCCCCGGGCGGCTGGGGCGTGCCCACCGAGGTGGGCGTGCCCCACTGCGGCTGCTGCGCATAGGGGTTGGGCTGCTGGAAACCGGGCTGCTGATACGGATTCGGCTGCTGGTACCCCGGCTGCTGGTAGGGGTTGTTCTGTGCGTGCGGGTTCTGCTCGCCCCCGGGCGGCTGCTGTCCTGGCCACATGGGCGTTCACCCTAGACGAGTAAGTCCGATCTCCGGTCAGTGGTCATAGGCGATCAGTGACCGGGTGATCGGTGCGTTGGTTGCGTTGTTGTGCCAGATCGCGG